>DASPSK010000254.1:0-3637 GCA_035623975.1 Acidimicrobiales bacterium
ATCACCGTCGAGAAGAATCGCGCGAGCTCTTCCCGACTGGCCTCCACCCCGCTAGGTTACACCGCGCGTACTAACTTTCGGTGGACCTTTAGGCCTGCCGACCCGATAGCCGCCCCTGTCCCGCCGTGCTTGCCGGGCGGCGCGACGGTAAGAGAGACGGACCTGGCGGCCGATCGCCTGGGTCCGTCTGTCTTGCTCAATCAAACAGGGGCGCCCGCATGCACCGCGAGAAGGTGCTCCAAGGGGTCGACTACGACCGCCTTGCACTCGGCACAGACCGTCCAACCGAAGTGCTGCGGGTCCGCGAGAACCGACTTCTTCGTGGGCTGAGGCTGCCCGGCGTGGTGGCCGTGCACCATCGAGTGGTAAAAGCCATAGATGACAGGACCAGTGGCCACGGTGACACCCACGATCACGGACAGGACGACAAGGAGCAAGTACATGTTCCCCCCTTCTGCTATTGATCGCACCGATCGGTGCAATCAGGTATTTGGCACACGATCTCGTCCCCGCCTTTCTCTCAGGGCCTCGATCCCTGCGGGATTCATTCGCTGCGGGGTTCGCCGAACTCCGTCCCCATCAAAAATGGCGTGACGCCCCTGTGCCATCGAAAGGCACAGCTGATTGAATTGCCCCATGGGCGAGGCCACACCAGCGGCGAGCAGCGCAAAGTCGCTTCTCGAGGCTGCCGAGACGTTCCGTCGGGCCGGGCGCCTGGCCGAGGCCCGCGAGGGCTTTCTTGAGGCCGCCACGGCAGCCGACGCAGGCGGCGACAAACAGTCTCTCGTGGTGGCGGCTCTAGGAGCTGGTGGTTTGTGGGTCCACGAGCACCGAGACGTCGTGGAACGCGCCAGGGTGGAGGCGCTCTGGGAGCAGGCCATGGACGTAGTCCTGCCGGGCTCGCTGGACGAAGCACGGCTCCTCGTGCGCATGGCGGCCGAAGCGGTCTACAACGGAGAGCCGATCGAGCCGGTGGTCACCGCCATGGAGACCGTGGGCACCTTTGGCGACGACCAGGCCCTGGCGGAGGCAATGAGCACGCTGCACCACGTGTTGCTCGGCCCCGAGCATGCCCACGATCGTTTGAAGCTGGCAGGTGAGCTCATCACCAGCGCTGCCAGGGCCAAGGATCCACTGCTGGCACTGATGGGGCTCTGTTGGCGAACGGTCGACCTGTTCCTGCTGGGCGACCCGCGGGCGAGCCAGTCGCTCACCGAGCTGCGCGAGCGCTCGGTGGCGGCAGACTGCGCGGCACTCATATTCATCACCGAAGTGCTCGACGCCATGCTGCTCGCCCGTACCGGCAAGCTGGAGGAGGCTGAGCAGGCCGCTGCCCTCGCCTTCGAGCGGGGGGTAGCCGCAGGAGATCCGGACGCCCCGGCCTACTACGGCGCCATGATCGCGACGCTCAGATGGTGGCAAGGTCGTGCAGCAGAGATCCTCGACGTCGTTCGCACAATGGCGGCATCACCTCGCCTGGGGCTCAACGACCATCCGTATGTGGCGGCCGATGGCTTGCTCTCGGCAACCATCGGAGACCTCGACGCCGCCGAAGAGGCGCTCGCACGTCTCAACGGAATCGGCCTCGGCAACCTGCCTCACTCGAGCAGCTGGCTGACGACCCAGTTGCTCGTGAGCGAGACGGCGTACCTCCTCGGTGACGCGGAGACCACCATGGCCGCTGCCGAGCAGCTGCGGCCGTACACCAAATTGCCCGTGATGCCCTCCTTGGCTGTCGTGTGCCTCGGCTCAGTCGAGTACAGCCTCGGGTTGGCAGCGATACTGGCCGGCGACCTGGACGACGCCGTCGCCCATCTCCAATCCGCCCTGCGCGTCGACCGTCGCCTGGGCAGCCGGCCGATCGCAACCCTTACCGAGCACGCGATTGCGGAAGCCCTGACGGCTCGGGGGGCGCCGGGCGACGAGGGTCTCGCGAACGAACTCGAGCGGCGAGCCCGGGATCGGGCGCACGGCATGGGCCTCGTCCTGCCGGAGCGCCCCTCGTGGTTGCACTCACGCCGGCGCCCGTCGGGCCCCGAGCCCCCGCGGCGCGCGGTGATCGACCGGGTGAGCGGCGGGCGATGGCGCATCGAGGTCGATGGCAGGAGCATCCTGCTCGCAGATCGAGTCGGGATGTCGTATCTCGCCCAACTCGTCGCGCAGCCGGGAAAGGACGTCGACGTCTTCACACTGGTGGCCCACGGCCAGCTCCCGAGAGAGGCCGACGAGCCGATATTGGACGATGAAGCGCTCCGGCAGTACCGGCGGAGGGCGAGAGAGTTGCACTCTCTTCTCGCAGCCGGCACGGCGTCCTCCGAGGAGGCAGAGCAGTACCGTGCCGAGCTGGAAAGACTGACCGAGGGTCTCCGCACTCTCACTCGTCTCGGCGGCGGGTCGCGGAGCTTCGTCGCCAACCATGAACGAGCCCGTACGGCGGTGAGAAAGGCCCTCGTTCGTGCGATCGAGTCCATCGCCTGCACCGAGCCGGCTCTCGGCGACCATTTCGCCAAGTCGATCAGCACCGGGGCGAGCTGCCGGTACACACCGGACCTGCATTGGTCGGTCACCACTGGCGGTCACCTCCAAGACTGAGCCACGGCTTCGCCCACTGGCTCAGCCCGGACTGCCCCAGCAGCAGGCGAGCGGCCCTGATCCTTGTCCACTCGGCTGCAGCGCGCCGCCCGTCCGAAGCGCGGGTCGCGTCGGGAGTAGACAAGACCTCATGGGCAAAGAAACGCCCGACGCCGCCCGCTACCGGGCCAACCTGCAGAGCGAGATCGACTCCGCCAAGGTCTACCGCGCCATGGCGGCCGCGGAGAAAAGCCCCCAGTTGGCGTCGGTCTATGTCCGCTTAGCCGAGGTGGAGGAGCGACACGCCTCCTTCTGGGAGGAGCGACTGAGGTCGCTCGGCCTCGATCCAGGACGCCGAGCGCCTTCCTGGCGAGCTCGTACGATGGCCTTCCTTGCCCGCCGCTTCGGAGCAAGGATCGTCCTTCCGACCGTCGCCACCCTCGAACAGGTTGATCAGGGCGGCTACGACGACCAGCCGGAAACCGCCGGCACGAAGATGCGCGATCAGGAGCGCTCGCACGCGCGAGTCCTCCGCTACATCGCCGGCGGCTCTCCCCGTGGCATCGCGGGCGAGACGCTCGCCAGGCTCGAAGGTCGCCACCGAGCCCCCGGAGGCAACTCCCTTCGCGCAGCCGTGCTGGGTGCCAACGACGGCCTCACGTCCAATCTCGCTCTCGTTATGGGGGTGGCTGGAGCCCAGCTCAAGACGACGACGATCCTGATCACCGGGCTGTCGGGCCTCCTGGCAGGCGCCTTCTCGATGGCGATCGGCGAATGGATCTCGGTCCAAAGCGCCCGCGAGCTCTACGAGCGCCAGGTGACCACAGAGGCTGCCGAGATCCACTCCGTCCCAGACGAGGAGCAGGAAGAGCTGGCGCTCATCTACGAGGCGAAAGGGCTTCCCCAGGATGAGGCCGAGCAGGTCGCCGAGCGGCTTATGGCCGACGAGCAGACCGCCCTCGACGCCATGGTCCGTGAGGAGCTGGGACTCGACCCGAGTGAGCTGGGCGGCTCCCCCTACGCAGCCGGTGGAGCCTCCTTCGTCCTCTTCTCGATCGGCGCCGTC
>DASPSK010000269.1:0-8062 GCA_035623975.1 Acidimicrobiales bacterium
GTTCCCCTTGCCGTCGCTGTTGTTCTTGTGGATGAGGATCTCGTCACCCGGGGGAAGGAGCTGGCGTGCCGCCTCCATCGAGCGGCCGAGGATGATCTCGCCGGCACGGTCATGGCAGACGAGCTCGAGGGCGTTCGAGCACTCCGGCGTGGAGTACTCCGGGTGGGCGTGGTCGACGTAGTAGCGCGCCCCGTTCGTGAGCACGGCGTTGACGAGATGGGTCTCCACCTCGGGCGGCATGGAGCCCTCGCGGGCAAAGCCTCGGGCGTCCCGTTGGGGCGACTCGTCTTCGAAGTCCCATCCGATCTTCCGTTCGAGACGGGAGACGTAGGCGTTGATGAGCAGTGAGGAGGCAGTCGTCGGGCTCATCTCGTCGCTGGACACGACGAGGATCCCGTACTCCGTCTCGATTCCGCAGACCTTCGCGATCGCCACAATCGGACGCTACCCCACCGCGCGCGCCATGATGCCGCATCTCGACTCGCGCTGCCCCCGAGGCGCTGCAGGCCGCGAGGCGGCGGGGTGTGCTGGAGGTGTCGGGCGTGCTCTTCTTCTGCGATCACTCTGGGCACGCGGATGGCCGGCGCGGCCGCAGCCCATCGCCTTTTGCGTGCCTGCCGCGACCGCAGAGGGCTTGTCCGATCACTCTGGGCACGCGGATGGCCGGCGCGGCCGGGCAGGATCCCGCCGCGCCCGCCGGCAGGCTTCGGATGAGCCTTCGACCGCTTACAGGTACTGGCCGGTGCCCACCCGCTCGATGGCGCGTCCGCCCTGCTCCTCCTCGCCTTGCCCGATGAGAGTGCGCACGTAGACGATTCGCTCGCCCTTCTTCCCGGAGATCTTCGCCCAGTCGTCGGGGTTGGTCGTGTTCGGCAGGTCCTCGTTCTCCTTGTACTCCTGCTTGATCGACTCGAGCAGGTCGGCCAGCCGGATGCCCCGTCCCGTGCCGGCGATGGCGCGCTTGATCGCAAGCTTCTTGGCTCGACGGACGATGTTCTCGATCATTGCCCCGGAGGAGAAGTCCTTGAAGTAAAGGATCTCCTTGTCCCCGTTCTGGTACGTCACTTCGAGGAACCGGTTCTCCGGCTCCGAGCGGTACATCTCCTGCACGGTCAGCTCGATCATCGCTTTGACGGCCTTGTCGGCGTCGCTGCCCCCATGGGCGGCGATGTCCGAGGGGTCGAGGGGGAGATCTGTCGTCAGGTAGCGGGCGAAAATCTGCTCGGCGGAGGTCTCGTCCGGTCGCTCGATCTTGATCTTCACGTCCAGGCGGCCCGGCCGCAGGATCGCCGGGTCGATGAGGTCCTCTCGGTTGGAGGCGCCGATCACGATGACGTTGCGGAGCGTCTCCACTCCATCGATCTCGGCCAGCAGCTGGGGAACGACCGTCGACTCCATATCGGAGCTGATCCCGCTGCCCCGGGTGCGAAAGAGCGAGTCCATCTCGTCGAAGAAGACGATGACGGGTACGCCCTCTTCTGCCTTCTCACGGGCGCGCTGGAACACGAGCCGTATCTGCCGCTCCGTCTCACCCACGTACTTGTTGAGCAGCTCCGGACCCTTGATGTTGAGGAAGTAGCTCCTCGACTTCTCGTTGCCGGCCAGCTCTGCAACCTTTTTCGCCAGCGAGTTGGCAACCGCCTTGGCGATGAGGGTCTTGCCGCACCCGGGCGGACCGTACAGGAGGATGCCTTTCGGCGCCGGCAGGCGGTACTCGGCGAAGAGGTCGCGGTGAAGATAGGGAAGCTCGACGGCATCGGTGATCGCTTCGATCTGCTCGTCGAGGCCCCCGATGTCGGCGTAGGTGACGTCCGGCACCTCCTCGAGGACGATCTCCTCCATCTCCGGGCGGGGTAGCTTCTCGAGCAGCAGCCCGGAGCGAGGGTCCATGAGAACGGAGTCCCCGGCCCGGAGCTTGATGCCGGCGAGGTACTCGGATATCTCGGCGACCCGCTCCTCGTCGGCGCGACCCACGCACAAGGCACGCCGCCCGTCCTCGAGAATCTCCGCGATCGTCACCACCTCACCGCCGGACTCGTGGTCACGCACCATGACGACGTTGAGGGATTCGTTGAGCACGACCTCCTGTCCCTTGCGGAGCTCGCCGGTGTCGAGCTCCGGATGGAGCGAGACACGCATCTTCCGCCCGCTCGAGAACACGTCCACGGTGCCGTCATCGTTCGTCTGCAAGTAGGTGCCGTAGGCGGCAGGCGGTTGCGTGAGCTTCTCGACCTCCTCCCGTAAGGCCGCGATGTGCTCCTTGGCCTGTTGCAGCGTAAAAGTCAGTTTCTCGTTCTGCGAGGTGGCGTGACTGAGCTGACCCTTCGCCTCCAGGAGTCGCTCCTCGAGGGAGCGCACGCGCTGCGGTGCCTCCTGCAGCCGCCGCCGGAGCTCGGCGATCTCGTCTTCGGCCAACTGCGCTCGGTCTCGCAGTTCTGCGATGAGGGCTTCCCCTGATCTCGCGCCGCTGTCGTCCATGGTCGTGGCACCTCCTCCGGTCGCTCACCACCGTCTCGTGAGGAACCTACACCGGTCCGCGGGCAAAACAAACGACCCTCCTTCCCCGCTCGGGCACCCTACCCGGCGCCGGGCCCGGCACCAGGTGAAAGTGGCTCACGGCCGGTTAGCGCCCGTACACTGGGCGGCACGACGTCCCGACCACAGGCCGTCGCGGTCGTCAGCAACGCTGAGCGCCCCAGCTTTCCCGAAAGAGAGACCTGCTCACATGAAGGTGTGGATTGACCAGGATCTGTGCACGGGCGACGGTCTGTGTGAAGAGATCTGCCCATCGGTCTTCACCCTGCTCGACGACGGCCTTGCCTACGTGAAGCAGGATGGCGAGGTCCTGAACAGCCCGGGTGGATCCGCCCAGATGGCCGATGTCTCCACCGACCTGGAGGACGCCGTCACCGAGGCGGCGGAGGAGTGCCCCGGGGAGTGCATCTTCATCGTCGCGGGTGACTGACTCGCCCGACTGACCTCGGGCCTCGGCTCTCGATCGGCCCGGCTCAGCCACCGAGCCCTTCTCCACCGGTTTCCGCCTCTGATGGCGAGCCCGATCGCCCGGCTTCGCCTGGCTCATCGTGCGCCTGCCCATCGGCGGGGGGCCGGTGGTCCCGCACGCTCGCGTCCAGCAGCCGTGCCGTCGTGATGAAACCGGTGTGGGCGACCATGCGCTGGTCCGGCCGTACCGAGCGGCCTTCGATGTGCCAGGTGCGGCGAAGGATCTCGAAGGTCTCCTCCAGCCCGAAGGCGCTGTCGGCGAGCGCCTCGCGCAGCTCGGCCGTCTGGTTGATCGAAGGCAGGTACGCGCACAGGATGCCCCCTCTCCGGAGGGCCACCTCGGCATGCGGCACCACCCTCCAAGGCTCCGGCAGGTCGAGCACGACCCGGTCGAGGTCGCGCTCCACGATCCCCTCGTAGACGTCTCGCTCGAGGACGTCGTAGCAGCCGACGTGGCCGAGCATGGCGGTGACGTTGGCGATGGCCGTGGCCGCGAAGTCGGCTCGGATCTCGTAGCCGGTGATGCGTGCCCCGGCTCGCAGCAGGGTCATGGAGAGCGCCCCGGAGCCGACGCCTGCCTCGAGGACGCGGGCGCCAGGGAAGATGTCGGCCGCGAGAAGGATGGCACCCAGATCCTTCGGGTAGATCACTTGGGCGCCGCGGGGCATGTTGAGGACGACGTCGCTCAGCGTGGGACGGACAGCCAGGTAGCGGGCGCTCGACCGCCGGGCGCTGTCGCTCCTGCGCGCCTCGACCTCGGTCCCTTCCTTCGCCCCGATGAGAGCGTCGTGCGCAACGATGCCGGAGTGGGACTCGAAACTGCGGCCGGAGCGCAAGCGCACGAGGTAGCGGCGTCCTTTGCGGTCGATCAGAAGGGCTCGGTCGCCCTCGGCGAAGCGGCCGGCGCCAGCGCCCCCACCGGCACCTCCGGCGCCAGCGCCCCCACCGGCGCCCGCGCCCCCACCGGCACCTCCGGCGCCCGCGCCCCCGGCGACACCTCCGGCGTCAGCGCCGCCGTCTGCTGGCTGGCGGCGCTCATCGCCGGAGCTCACGCCGTCGCGCGGGCGCTGCGCCCGCCACCACCCCTGCCACCCCTGCCACCCCTGGACCGGCGGGACTTCGCTTCTGCCTCGTGACCGGCTGAACCCGAGGCGCCGGCCAGCTCCGCCCCTGTGCGCTCGGAGCGCACCTGCCGCCTAGCGGCTTTGGCAGCCGCTTGCTCCGCCCTGGCACGCTTGCGGGCGTTGCGGCCGAAGGGCGGCGGTGCCACGCTGCTGACCGTGATCGTCTCGCCGAGCCGTATCTGCTCTCGCACGACGCGCGGCGGCGGTGAGCGGGACAACCAGCGCACGAGCCAGGCGACGGCGCCGGCGGCCAGCCAGAGGCCGTTGCCGCCGAGCAGCCCGTCACGAACGCCCCGCCGGACGAGGCTGCGTGTGGCGCGCTCGAGCAGTCTTCTCACGTCAACCGCGGCTTGGCCGGATCAGATGCGTCGGATCTCGAGGATCGGAGCTTCCCTGCGCCCGCGCCGGCGCCCGAGCAGGTAGACCGCCGCGATTACGAGCACACCGGCGACGGCGGCGATGCCGATGGCGGGGGCGGTCGCCTCGCTCGCGACGGAGCTGGCGGAGCCACCGAGCTCGCGTAGCTTGGACTCGAGGTCGCCGAGGGTGACGCGGTCGCTCATCGCGGCGGCTCGGAACGCCTCGAGGTGACTTCGGCCGTGCGCACGCGCGGTTCCGCCTTGGGAGTCCGCAGCAGCCCGGCGGCGGCGAGGCCGATCACGAGGGCGCCGGCGAGGACCGTCAGGCCATAGGGCGCCCACGACCAATCCCCCGTGAAGGTCGTGCCCGTCTCGGTCTCGAGAACGCGAAGGACGCCGATGAGCGCGAACACGCCCCCCAGCCCGAACATGACGGCGGCGGCAGCCCCGAAACCGAGCGTGCGCCCGATCGTCTTCAGCGGCCCGACGGTCTCCTGCAGCACGTAGCGCTTCAGGAGATCGATGAACTCGCTCAGCTCCGAGGTGGCGCGCTTCACGTCTCCCATCGGGGTCAAGCTATCAGTCGCGGGGTGTGATCACGTACGTCGAGCTGGCCTTGCCGACGAGGCGATCCGACTCGTCGCGCACCTCGGCCTCGCAGAACACCACGCGGGAGCCTGCCGACACGACGGTCGCCACGCACGTGAGCGTGGCTCCGGTGCGCACCGGCCGGAGGAAGCTCATCTTCATCTCGACGTTGGCGCAGAGGATCGGTCTGCCGCCCTCCTCCTGCCGCGAGTAGGTGACGGCGGACGCCCCCATGGCCGAGTCGGCAAAGGCGCCCAGCAGACCGCCTTGCATGATCCCGGCCGTGTTGGCGAAGCGCTCGTCCGCCGACATGCGCCACGTCGTGCGGCCCGGTTCGGATTTGTCGATACAGACCATGCCGAGTGTGAGGTCACAGTTCGGGGGCACCTGCATCGGGCTCACGGTTCGAGGGCGGCCCCGAAGAACGCTCGCAGGTGCTCGAGACGCCGCTCGAGCTCGGCCGGCGCCATCGGGTCGCGCTCCAGCAGCGCCTCCAGGAAAGGGACGTCCGAGAAGTAGGTGGCGAGCGCCCCGTAGCCGGTGAGGACGAGCTGCTCGGGATCGTGCGGGCGGAAGCGGCCGTCGGCGATCTGCCGCTCGAAGAAACCCACCGCCCGCTCGAGCATCGGTCGGATAGCGGTACCGAGCTCCTCCGCCATGCGGCCGCCGCCGTCGAGCGCCTCCCGGCGCACGAGGCGCACGAACTGCGGGCTCTCGGCGAAGAAGTGAAAGCCGGCCGTGAGCACGCGGTCGACCTGCTCCCAGCCGTCGCGGGGCAGGTCGGTGGCTTGGTTGACGCGGGCGAGCCAGTCGGCGAAGGTCACTTCCAGCACCTCTCGGTAGAGGGCTTCCTTCGAGGCGAAGTGGTGCAGCAGGCTGGGACGGCGGATGCCGACGGCCTCGGCGATCTCGTTCAAGGACGTCCCGTCGTAACCGTGGTCGGCGAAGCACTCGGTGGCGGCGCGCAGGATCGCCTCGCGGGTGGATCCGGGCGCGGTGGCGAGGCTGGCGGAGTCGGGCACTTTTTGGAACCTATCAGGCGACTTGCCTCTACCGACCGGAAGGTAGAGGGATTTGCTACCCTCGCGCCCGTGCCGAAGGTCCTTCTCGCTCTCCTCGTTGGCTTCGCCGTCAGTCAGCTCGCCTTGCTGTGTACGACGATCTACCTGCATCGTGCCCTCAGTCACAAGGCTCTCACGCTCTCGGCCCCGGCGAAGATGGCCTTCCGGATCCTCCTGTGGGTGACGACAGGAATCCGCCCCCGGCAGTGGGTCGCCGTTCACCGCCGTCACCACGCCTTCACCGACGTGGTCGGGGATCCGCACTCGCCGGTTCTCTTGGGTTTCTGGCAGGTGCAGCTCGGCAATGTCTACCTCTACCGCAAGGCGATCCGCGAGGGCGAGCCGACCATGAGGTACGCCAGGGACCTTCCGGCGGACCGGCTGGACCGCGTGCTCTTCGACCATGCCTTTGTCGGCCTCGGCCTCGGCATCGGCATCCTCTGCCTCGCCTTCGGCTGGGAGGTGGGGCTCATGGCAGCGGCGTTCCACACCGTCATCTACCTCTCGCTGAATGCCGCCGTGAACGCCGTCGGGCACAGCTACGGCCGCCAGATTTACGACAACGGCGCCCGCAACAGCCAGTGGCTCGCGTGGTTGGCGGCCGGAGAAGGGCTCCACAACAACCATCACGCCGCCCCCACGTCGGCCAAGCTGGCCCTCCACCGTGGCGAGATCGACCCCGCCTGGTGGCTGATCCGGACGATGGAGCGGATCGGCCAGGTCAAGATCCGCTTGAGCAGCCTGCGCCTCGTCAACGCCGCCCTCGGAGAGCCGGGGGATCCGGAGCCGCAACTCACCTCTGGCTAGGCACGATCGCGGAGACGGCGGAACACCCCAGTAGGCTCGCCGTCAGTGGCCGAAGACCTGAGAGACGCCGAAGCCGAGCAGCGCGGCATCAACGTCATCCGCGGATTTGCCATGGATGCCCCCCAGCGAGCGAACTCCGGGCATCCAGGCACGGCGATGGCACTCGCGCCGCTCGCCCATGTGCTGTTCACCCGCGTGCTGCGTTACGACGCCTCCCATCCGGAGTGGCCAGACCGCGACCGCTTCGTGCTCTCCAACGGGCACGCCTCCATCCTGCAGTACGCCATGCTCTACCTGACCGGTTACGGCCTCGAGCTCGAGGATCTGCGTGAGTTCCGCCAGTTCGGCTCGCGGACTCCGGGGCACCCCGAGGTGCACCACACCCCCGGCGTCGAGGTGACGACGGGCCCGCTCGGACAGGGCTTTGCCCAGGGCGTCGGTTTCGGCATCGCCGAGCGCTTCCTGCGGCGCAAGTTCGGTCCGGCCGTATGCGACCACCACACATTCGTGTTTTGCGGCGACGGGGATCTCATGGAGGGCGTCAGTCACGAAGCGGCCTCGCTCGCCGGCCATCTCGGTCTCGGGCGGCTCGTGTACGTCTTCGACGACAACCACATCACCATCGACGGGCCGACGGAGCTGGCGACGAACGACGACGTCGGCCGGCGCTTCGAGGCCTACGGCTGGCAGGTCATCGACCTCGGCGAGGCGGCGAACGACCTGGACGTCCTCGAGGCGGGCTTGCGCGCCGGTGTGGCCGAGGCGGAGCGGCCGACGCTCTTGATCCTCCGCAGCCACATCGGATGGCCGTCTCCCCATCGCACCGATACGAAGGAGGCCCATGGCGACCCGCTCGGCGAGGAGGAGATTCGCGAGACGAAAGCCATCTTGGGCCTGCCGGTCGAGGAGGACTTCTACTCCCCCGCCGACGTGCTCGAGTACTACCGGCGGGCCGGGCGGCGGGGGGCGAGCGCGCGGGCGGACTGGGAACGGCGGCTGTCGCTCCTCGGCGAGGCGGACCGAACCGCCTACGACGCCTGCGTCGACGGGGGCGGGCTGAAGGGCTGGGCGGACACGCTGCCCTCGTTCGCAGCCGGCACGAAGCTGGCTACGCGCAAGG
>DASPSK010000278.1:0-7881 GCA_035623975.1 Acidimicrobiales bacterium
CCGGTGACGACGACGACCCGTTCGGTGACGACGACGACCCGTCCGGTGACGACGACGACGAAGCCGCCGAAGCCCAAGCCGACGACCACCACGACGACGACGGAAGTCCCTGTCACAACGGTGCCGCCTTCTCCCCCCCAGGTCGGCGCTCCGGGGCCCGGGTCCACCAGCGTGCTCGAGCCCACGATCGCGGGCGATATCCCGCTCGCCCCCGTAAGCGGCCGGTTCACCTGGCGATTCCGCGACACGCCCCCGTCGCTGGCGGCGCTCTGGGCCGCCGGCGAGCCGAACGTGATCACGACCGCCGCCGTCATGCAGTTCGAGGAGGCCCACGGGCTCGTCACCGATGGTGTGGCCGGGTCGGACGTCTGGGCGGCCCTGCTGCGCGCCGTCGCCCGTCGGCAGGTCAACAAGGCACCCTACGGCTACGTGTACGTCAGCACGTCCTACCCCGAGACGGTGCACCTCTGGGTCGACGGCAGCGTGATCTTCACCACGCCGTGCAACACCGGTATCCCGCAGGCACCCACCGAGCTCGGCACCTGGCCGGTATACGCCCGCTACCTCACCACGACCATGAGCGGCACGAACCCTGACGGCACGAAGTACAGCGACCCGGGCATCCCCTGGGTGAGCTACTTCCACGGCGGAGACGCCCTCCACGGCTTCCTCCGGTCCCAGTACGGCTTCCCGCAGAGCCTCGGGTGTGTCGAGATGCCTTATGCCGCCGCCGGGACCGTGTTCCCCTGGACTCCCATCGGGACGCTCGTCACCGTCATGTGAGTCCTCGCCCGCTCAGGCGAGCCCGCGGCCGTGCTCTCCGTCGGCGGAGCGGATTCCGAAGCGCCCCGACCACCGCCGCCCCGGCGCCAGGGTGACGACCGACTGCCCGCTTCTCAAGGCGTTCGGTGGGCACGTCATCGGCTCGACGGCAACCCCGCGGCGACGATCCTCGCCGGGCAGCGTGTCTCCCGTGTAGCACATGACATAGGGCCAGGCCGAGTCGGCCCAGAGCACGGAGCGACGCCCGTCCTCTCGGGTCAGCATGGCGTGCCAAGCGGAATCTTCTGGCACTTGACCGTCACGTGTCGACTGCAGCTCCGTGAAGCAGTCATCGAGGCGCACGCCGGCGAGAGGGCGGCCCGACCTGAAGTCGTAGCCGCTGCCCTCCACAGGAGACGAGCCGCGCGGGAGGCCGCGCTCGTCGAGCAGGAGGCGGCGGTCGGCCGGCAGGCTGAGGGTGCACCCGTCGGCTCCGAATGCTCCCGCGTCGAGGTACGGATGGGCTCCCATCCCGAAAGGCGCCGGTGTGGCCGACCGGTTCTCGGCCCTGGCGCCGACGACGAGCTCGCCCGCCGTGACTTCGTAGCTCATCTCGAGGGCGAGACGCCACGGGTAGGCGGGCTGCGGGGCCAACTCGCAGGAGAGCACCACCCGCTGCGCCGAGTGCTCGCGAGTGTCCCACCGTAGCCAGCGCACGAGTCCGTGGATGGCGTTGTTCCGCTCCGGCTCGTCGAGGGCCGCATGTGCCGTCACACCGGCGAACTCGTAGGTGCCGTCCTCCAGGCGGTTGGGCCAGGGGGCGAGGATCTGGCCGCGCCCGCCGCTCGACATCGCCGCCACCCCGTAGCCCCAGACGATCGCCTCGCTGCCGACGGTGAAGGCGCGCAGGCTGGCGCCGACCTCCGTGACGATCGCTTCGGCGTCGCCGTCGCCAATGGCAAACTGCCGTCCGGAGGGAGCCGTCTCAGCCGCTTCGGGCTCCGGGGTCTGCCGCATGCCTCGGTATCGTAGGAGGGCGCCCGTCGCCGACCCGGGCATGGCGACGAGGAGGCATCGGTGCGGGTCCTTGTGACGAATGACGACGGCGTCAGGGCACCGGGTCTGGCTCACCTCGCCCGCGCTCTTCGAGGCGACGGCCACGATCTCACCATCGCCGCGCCCCTGCGCGAGGCGAGTGGAGCCGGAGCAGGCGTCGGGCCGATCCACACCATGGGCGACGGCATCGTCGTGGAGCGACTGCGCCTGGCCGGACTCGAGGACATCCCCACTTTCGGGCTCGAGGCCCTGCCCGCCCTCATCGTGATCACCAGCTGCCTCGGTGCTTTCGGAACGGCTCCCGACCTCGTCGTGGCCGGGATCAACCCAGGCCGCAACGTGGGACGCGCCGCCCTGCACTCAGGCACGGTCGGCGCCGCCCTCACAGCGGTTCACTTCAACAAACGCGCGCTCGCCATGAGCATCCAGTCGGGCCCCTTCTCCGTGTTCGAGTCGGCCGGCGATCACCCCATCCACTTCGAGTCGGCCGCCTCCATCGCCGTGAGCCTCCTGCGACAGATCGCCGCCGCCCCCGCCGGCACCGTCATCAACTGCAACGTGCCCAACCTCCCTGCGCGCGAGCTCAGGGGGGTCCGCTGGGCCCGCCTCGCCCGGTCGGGCCTCGTCCGGTCGGCCGTGGTGGACGAACCCGCCGGCACGCGCATGCAGCTCGAACTCGGCTTCGCCACACCCCAGCACGACGACGAGAGCGACGAGGCCCTCAGCACGCTCGGTTACGTCACGATCACGCCGCTCGCGAGCGTCAGCGAGGATCCTCGCCCGGAGGTGCGGGAAACGATGGGCCGAGCCGTCTCCGCCACCGTGGCCACGCTCGGGATCGATCTCGGGTCAGCGGGCGAGGCGGACGGACCGGCGGCATGACAGTCTCTCGCCAATAGACGCCGGCAAGGGCGCCGCCCGTGTTGGGCCGGGTAGCACCGCGCTTGCGACAGTCCTGCTGGCGTCGGGAGAGGCCGACAGTTTGCCTGTGGTACCCGTGCAACATGAGGTAGTTGAGGCAAATGTTGCCGATGTGGCGAATGTTGAGAAAGAAAATTTGCCGGCTCCGAGCCAGCTCAGGCAAGCCACCGTTGACAAATTCGTGACAATTCAGCGTCCACTGTTGCCTTTCGACGACAGGCGTCGCTAGGGTGTTGAGTCACACCAACTGTCAGAGACGGACGGTGCCCGCGTCTGGGAGACAGAGCCCGCATTATCGGGCTAGGAATTCGCCCCCCGCGTAGGGGCACGCCCAGTGCCCGGTCCTGCGTGCGACAGCACGCCAACCGGCATCCCCGTCCCAAAGCCCCTGCCCTCAAGGCCGAGAAGGAGCCGCGCACAGCACTCACCCCAGGGCCGTCCCCGTCTGCACCTCGCAAAGGAGGCCACTTGACCTCCGGATTCGAACGCCCTTCCGGCGCCGGGTCACGAGTCGCATGCAACGAAGACGGGATGCCCGCATCAAAGCACCCACCTGGAGCCCAACGGGTCTCCGTCCAAAGGAGGAGCACAGATGCGCAAGCACCCCCTGATCGCGCTGACCGCGTTCACGGCGCTCACTGCGAGCGCAATCGCCGGTGCCAGCACCGGCTCATTTCAGTCCAGTTCCGTGTTGACGAGTGCCCGGACGCCGCCCGCGTCCAGCAGCTCGGCGGCACGCGCGACGGCGTCGGCCTACGACGCCGAGGTGGCCTACAGCGCGCCTGTCGTAGGACCCGACTTGTCCTTCGTGCACGACGCCTCACGGCCACCGCACGAGCGCGTGAACCCCCGCACCGGTCTACCTCGGGCGGCGCGCCATGCCCGTCGCGCCGCCCCGTCAGCCGTCGAGGCCGTGAGCGAGCTTCCCGTCACGCCGGTGCCAGATCCGGTCGTCACCACGACGACCCCGCCGGCGACGATCCCGCCGGCGACGGTGCCGGCGACGACAGCCGCACCGACAATTGCGCCCACCGCGCCGGCGGGCGGCGTGTGGTACGAGCTCCGCTTGTGCGAGTCCGGTGACAACTACTCGGAGGACACCGGCAACGGGTACTACGGCGCCTACCAGTTCTCACTTGCCACCTGGTACGGCCTCGGTCTCAGCGGACTCCCGAGTGACGCCTCTCCGGCCACTCAAGACGAGGCCGCCCAGGAGCTCGAAACCGAGTACGGCTGGGGGCAATGGCCGGGCTGCGCCGCCCAGCTCGGCCTCTAGTCGAAGCCCGCCCTCTCAGCGGCTATCACCGAGGGCGCGACCGTCCACAGGCTTTGTAGTGACAGCCGGATGCCATTATGGTGTCCGGCTGTCCCGCGTCCGCGGCCAGTCGGCCCGGATCGTGCGCTGGCGGGCGGGGTAGGGCACTCGCTCTCGCGGGCGCCAGGCGTTCGCCACGTTCACAAGGACGATGCCGGTCCAGGCAACCGCGATACCCGCAAGGTGGGCCTTGTCGCCGGCGAGGTCGGTGATGGGAATACCGAGGGCGAGCGAGTAGACCACCAAGGAGGTGGCGCCACGGCGCCGCGGTGCCGCCCGCCGAGGAGCCATCTCTGCCAGGCGGGCGTCGACCCGCTCGTCGACCTCGGCCGAGACGCTCTCGACGACCCTCTCGACGAAGGCCCGGTCGTACTCGTCGCCGAGCTCCTTACGAGCGGCCAGGATCGCCGACCAGTCTTCGTGGCGCGAGTCGGCGGTCGCCATGCCACGAGAATCGCGCCCGGAGGAGGTGACGTCAAGCAGGCGTCAGCGGGCACGTCCCGGCGAGAAGCGCCCGAGCGAGAAGCGCCCGCGCGGAAGTGATGGGGCGGAGCCCTCCGCCAGGTCGGCGAGGGCGATTGCAAGGAGGGGGGCGAATTTGAATCCGTGCCCGGACGTGCCGGCGCCGATGACGACGCGTCCCCGCCGGTCGATCACGAAGTCAGCGTCAGCGGTGTTGTCATAGAAGCACCGCTCCGTGCCGACGGGATCGGCACGGAAGCCGGGCAGCAGTCGCTCGGCCGCGGCCACGAGCAGCTCGAGGGCGGCCGGGTCGTCGTCGAGACTGGCGGTGGCCGGGTCGAGGCTCTCGCCGGGATCGTGAATCCCGATCTTGTAGTGACCCGTGGCGGGCGTCGGCAGGCCGTAGTACGTCACTTCTCCGCGCTCCACGAAGGCTGGCTCAGGCCTGGCCACTCCGGCCTTCGGTTCTAGATAGGCCACCTGCTGCAAGCTCGGCCGGAACGTCCCCCTCGGGGCCAGACCGGCGGCGGCCGCCAGGTCGCCCGACCAGGCTCCCCCGCAGAGGACGACGATGTCGCACCGCCTCGAGCCGTCGGGCAGCTGCAGACGCACGGAGTCGTCTCCGGCCTCGAGGGCGCCGACACGGGCGCCTTCGAGGATCTCGGCACCGAAGCCGCGGGCGGATCGTGCCAGCACCGAGAGGATCTCGTCGGCACGGAGGACTCCGGCCGTGGCCTCGAAGACCGCCCGACCCGAAATGGCGAAGGAGGGAAAGCGCGCGGTGAGCTCTTCTCCCGACAGGAACTCGGAGCTGGCGCCCGCCTCAGCCATGGCGGCCACGAGCGCGTCGAGGCCGTCGCCCAACGACAGCAGGCCCACCGGCTCGAGTAGGCGGGCACCCGATTCTTCACTGAGTCGGCGCCAACCGGCCAACGACTTCATCGCCAGCCCGACGTAGAACGGATCCTCGTAGCCATAACGAAACAGGCGCGAGGTCCCTTTCGAACCGGCGCGCTCGTGCCCGATGGTCGCCTGCTCGACACAGAGCACGTCACGCCCGCGGCGGGCCAGCTCCCGCGTCACGGCCAGACCGAGGAGTCCCGCCCCGACGACGATGAACTGCGTCTCCTCGGTCACCGGGTCAGGCTAGTGGTCGCTCCGGACGCCGCCCCCGACAACGGCACGGCACCAGGCCCACCCTCGATGATGACGGCAATCACGTTCTTCGCTACCTAGGCTGGCGCGCATGACCATTCTCACCGAAGACGTCCGCCGAGCTCTCACCGCAGGGCGCCTCGCCCACCTCGCCACGGTCAACTCCGACGGCAGTCCTCAGGTGAGTGTGGTCTGGATCGGCTTGGATGGTGACGACATCGTCATAGGCCACCTGATGGGGGGTCGAAAGGTAACCAACATCGCCCGCGACCCGCGCGTGGCGCTCACGGTGGAGGCCGAGGGCGCCAACCCCGTGGGTATGGCCAACTACCTGATCGTCCACGGCAACGCCCGCCTCGTCGAGGGTGGCGCGCCGGAGCTGCTCCAACAGCTGGCCGCGGTCTATGTCGGGCCCGGCGTCAAGTTCCCGCCGATGGAGAATCCACCGGCGGGCCACGTTATTCACATCACGCCGGAGCGAATCGGCGGCGTCGGACCCTGGGCTCACTGAAGATCCTCTCGTCACCTTTGCGCCGGCACCGCATCGACGCTCGAGGACAGTGCCCAACCACGCTCCCAGACGCCCGAGCTTGAGGTCCGGGACGCCCCCGACCTCAGTGGGTATCGGGCGGTCCGGCGGCGACTCGCTCGAACACAGAAGACGCAGCCTCGCCGGGGGCCACGGTCTCGAACCACCACGTCGCCCCGGCATTCGCCAGCGCCCGCAAGTGATCGAGCGTCTCATCTGACCAGCGCGGACCGAGAATGCCACGCAGCGCCAGGTCATGATGGGCCGGCGCCTCCAGGCGGCGAAGCTCCTCTCGAATGGCGCGCACGTCCTTGGTGTCGGGGGGCACGTGCGGGTCACGATGCTCGGTGAAGACCGGGAGTATGCCGTCGAGACGAGCGGCCCTGCGCAAGGGGGTGCGGCGCGGCCATTCGGCCGTCACCCACACGGGGATGCGGGGTCGCTGCAGCGGCGTGGGCAGGAAGGGGGGCGAGTCCACATGCATCCACCTGCCTTCGTGGCGCACCGGTTCGCCGGACCAGCAGAGCAGGAGAACGGCCAGTGACTCTTCGAAGAGCGAGGTGCGGGCGTCCTCGTCCCCGCCATGGGCTGCCCTTTCGGGGAAGGCAAGACCCTCGTACCAGCCGGCGTGTCCCACGCCGGTGCCGAAGATGAGCCTCCCTTGGCTGAGATGGTCGATCACCGCCGACTGGCGCGCCAGCACCCAGGGTCGACGGCGGTCGGCCGCCGGCGTCACGAGGCCGAGCTGCAGCCTCGAGGTGACCGAGGTGATGGCGGCGAGCGTGATGAAAGCGTCCGACTCCGTCGCGCCCCCCTCGGGGGACTCGACGAGATCCGAGACGAAGAGGCCGTTCCAACCGGCCCCCTCGGCCTCGCGGGCGACGCTGACAGCTCGGGACGGTTCGGCCAGGTCACCGACGAGAGGGAGAAACACGCCGTACTTCATTCCCAGACGATAGATCGTGCGAGGCCGGCTCCGGCGCTCTCGGCTCCGTCCCCGCGCCCAGCGCGCCAACGCCGAGTCGACGGCCTCCGGGCGGCCTAACGTCGGGCGGTGCTGCGAGCTCGCCTGACCCGCGCCGATCGGTGGGCGCTCGGGGTGCTGGTGCTCGTGCCCATCGCCCTGAACGTCCCCTGGGCGCTCGCCGGCCACCCCGTTCTCGACGGCGACGACCTCACCCAGAACTACCCGCTGCGCGTCCTCGTCGGTCAGCTGATCGCCCATGGCCGCTTGCCCCTGTGGGATGCCGGCATCTGGAGCGGCGTGCCGCTGCTCGCCGGCTGGAACGCCGGGGCGATGTTCCCCGGGACGTGGCTCTTCGCCGGCCTGCCGCCCGTGGCCGCCTACGAGCTGAACGTCGCCCTCACGGGAATCGCCTGTGGAGTCGGCTTTCACCTCTTCCTGCGTCGCTCAGGCTGCTCCCCGCTGGCATCGTTGTTGGGGGCGCTCACCTGGAGCGAGACGGGTTTCGTGAGCGGGCAGAGCGTCCACCTCGGTCTCGTCGAGGGCACGGCGCTGGCACCGTGGATCCTGCTGGCGATCGATGGGCTCTTCCGCTCCGCCAAGGCGCGCGCCGGCGGCGCCCACTGGATCGCCCTCCTCGGGGCCGCCGGCGGGCTCGTCGTGCTCGCGGGCGATCCGCGAGCGGTCTCCAACGACGCCATCGTCGCCGTCATCTAC
>DASPSK010000282.1:0-7166 GCA_035623975.1 Acidimicrobiales bacterium
GCCGCGGATGAGGCGCGGCTCCTGGGGGACGAACGACACCCGGCCGTAGAAGTCCGCCAGCCGGAAGATTTCGGCGCTCCTGCCGTTGACGAGGTACACGCCCGCGGAGGGTTGACGCAGGCGCAAGAGGAGTTGGACGAGGGTGGACTTGCCCGCGCCCGAAGGCCCGACCACGCCGAGGGCTTCGCCCGGTCGCAGGCAAAACGAGACGTCGCCCAGCACCTCGTCGCTCGCCTCGTAGCTGTAGCCGACGTGGCTGAATTCGACGCTCTCGAGCGTCGGCAGCGGCTCGGAGCCGTCCAGGACCGGATCGGCCCGGAACCTGGCGATGCGAGCACGCACCTCGTCGATGTAGGCCAGGACCTCGGCGGAACCCTGCTGGGTGTTCTGCAGCTGTTGGCTGTAGCTGAGGCCACGCACGAGAAAGAGGATGACGGCACCGAGCGATGCGACGCCTCCGAGGTGGGCGAAATCGATCACGGCCATGGCGAGAAGGACGAGACCGAAGGCGACCGACACGTAGATGCCCGGGCCGGCCCGCAGGAGGAAGCGCGTCTTCGTGAGGGTCGCTTCCGCCTCGTGGGCGGCCTCGTCGACCTGAGCCTTGACCCGGGCGGTGGCGTGGAACACCCGCATGTCCTGCGCCAGCCGGACGATCTCGGCCACTTTGACGGAGAAGCGGGCATTCGACTTGGTCTGCACGCGGGCGTAGGTCCTCGTGAGGGTCACGAGGGGTCGCAGGAGGGAGGAGACGAGGATGGTCCCCGCGAGGATGACGGCGGTGGCGGCAGGGTTGACGATGACCGCGGCGATGATGAGGGCGAGGAAGTTGAACAGGGAGATGAGGCTCTGCGCCAGGTAGCCACCGCCGTCGGCCATGCGCGTCGTGTAGGTGCTGGCGAGCTCCTGCAGATGGCCGATGCGCTCGCTCGATTGCGACGCCCAGGACGCCTGCAGGAAGGAGTCGAGCAGCTGGCGCCGGGCTTGTGTCTGCACCCCTGACATGAGCTTTGCCGTCAGGCGCGCCTGGATCACCGAGGCGACTGCCATCACGACCACGAGGACGAGCCCGGCGAGGATGGCTTCGGAGGTCGACAGGTGCACTCTGGCGAGGAGGGAGCCCTTGCTGACCGACAAGCGGGCGCTGCGCTCCGAGAGCGAGACGGCCACTTCCACGAGGAGGTAGAGGATGCCCGCCTGGGCGAAACCCGTGACGACGGCGGACGTGCCGATGGTGACGAGCTCGCTGCGGCCCTTCGGCGCGAAGGGTCGGATGCCCGGCCAGAGACGGCCGGCGGGCAGCTTGGCGAAGGTTCGCCCCCACCGCGTCGCCTGCCCGCCAGAGCTCGTGCTCGTTGGCTGCCCCTGCTCGCCCCTCGAAGCGGCGCCGTCGGAGGGCGTCCGCTCCGGCTGGTGCCCGGGGCGGCGGCTCGAGCTCACTCTCCGGGGATTTCTTCCTGGTCCGCCCGTGTGTTCGCGGTCATGGCGCCCTTGCGAGCGCCCGGCTGCTCCCCCCCTTCTCGCCGGGCGGAGCCGTTGCTGTGCGGCTCGCCCGTGAGGGAGGGAAGCCGCCCACGGGAGGAGCGGGCCTTCTTGTGGGCGGCCTGTCGCTTCGAGTCCTGGCCGTAGCCGTAGTAGTAGGCGTAGCCGGAGGACGGCTTCGGCGTCACCTCGTTCAAGATGACGCCGGCGACGGCGATGTGGGCGGTCTCGAGCGTCTCGAGCGCCTGCCGCAGCTGGCGCTTTCGCGTGCGGCCAAAGGCGGTGACGACGACGGTGGCGTCGGTGACTTGGCCGAGGGCGAGCGCATCGGCTACGGGGAGGAGCGGGGGGCTGTCGACGAGGACCATGTCGAAGTTCGCCGCCAGCTCCTCGAGGATGTGGTGGACGTCGGCGTCCGCGAGGGCGCGGTGCGGATCCGGGGGCAGGGGCCCGGTGTCCAGGATCCAGAGATTCGGCACTCCCCCGACCGCCCTGACGGCCTCCTTCAGCGTGGCTTCGCCGAGCAGGACCGACATGAGCCCTGCCTCCCGGCTTCCGCGGAAGAACGTGCCCAGGCGGGGGCGCCGCAGGTCGCAGGAGACGAGCACGGTTCGGTCGCCGCTCTCGGCCAGCACGACACCGAGGTTGGCGACGGTCGCCGTCTTGCCGTCCCCCTCTGCCGGGCTCGTCACGACCACCGAGCGGATCTTCTGCTCCCGGGCGAGGAACTTGAGGCTCGCCCGCAGGGACCAGTACGCCTCCACCTCGGGCGTCGTGGGCTTTGTGAGCGACGCCAGCACCGGCTCGGCCGGCTTCTTCCAGGAACCGAGCTTGGGGACGGCGGCGAGGACGGGGAGGTCGCCCACGACCCTCTGCACATCGGCCGCCGACGTGAGGCGGTCGTCACGGGTGTCCACGAGGAAGGCAAGGCCCAGGCCCACGATGACGCCGAGCAAGAGCCCGAGGAGGACGTCGTCGATCGGCTTCGAGGAGCTCGGCGAGGTCGGAACCGCGGCCGGGGTCCCGGCGATGATGCCGCTCGTCGGGTTGGCGAGGGCGGCTTCGGCATTGGCGAGGTCCTCGTCGACGGCCGCCAGGTTCGTGGCGAAGGCCACCTCCTCCGTCGGGTTGTGCTTGGCCTGGGCTTGCTGCTTGGTCAACAGGGCGACGTCGATCGTGTACTCGTTGACGAGCGCCTTTGCCTGGGCGGTGGCAACCTGCAGCTCGTAGCTGGCGAAGGCGCCGGCATAGGCATTGGCGATGGCAGCCGCTTGGCTCGGCCGGGTGCTCGTGGCGGCGATGGCGATGAGGTTCGTGGTGCCCACGAGATAGACGGACACAGGCGGAGCAGGGCGACCGAGTCGTACCCGCACGAGGCTGGTCACCTGGGGACTCGTGGCGAGCTGGGCGTCCGTGGCGAGCTGGCTCGTCGTGAGCGGCTCGGTTCCTGTCGTCGGTGAGCCCGTCCCCTGCGCGAGCACCCGCGCCGTCGCCGTGTACTGCTTCACCTGGGTCGCCGAGTAGATGACCGCTGCCCCGACGGCGAGCACCATGACGGCGACGACCCACCACTTCCGGCGGTTGACGACTTGGAGGTAGGCGGTGAGGGGCTGATCGGCCGCCTGTTCATCCATGCCGGAGCGCCCCTGCCTCTGCCGGTCTCCGCCCGTAGCCCACCCACGTCATAGCGTGCAAAACCCGACAGGAAGCCAACTGATCTCTCGCCATGCCCTTCCGATCCTGCGCGGCGCAACAGGCGCGCTCAAGATAGCCGCGTTCGCAGAGCGACCCTCCGAGAACCCTCGCCCGAGGCGCATGTCTACCAGAAAACACCCCCTGCGAGGATGGGTCATTCACTCTCCGTAGTATCCCGGCTACTAGGAGTGACAAGAGACCGCAAGAGCGCTCTGAAGGAGCCTCGTCTGGGACGGCTGCGGCCGCCATGAGACCCCGTCAGCGGGCTCCAGAGAGCGCCAAAGTCGGTTCGCGACGGCCCGCGGTATAGTCCAGAAAGCCCACCGCGGAGGCGTGCTGCTCATAGGCGGGGGCGCACTTCTCCGGAGGGGCTGTGAGGTCTGGTCGGGCATTTGGGTCAGTCGTGGCGATCGCGGCAGCGCTGACGAGTGCCGGTCTGGCAGCACCCGCGAGGGCGGCGGCGCTGCCGGGGATGTTCGCCCGAAGGCAGACCGCTTCGTCGCTCAACTACACCTTCTTCGGTTGGCACGGCAAAGCGGTGTCGGTGCCCGTCGCCCTGAGCGGGACGTTCACGGACGCCGAGGCCGGTGAGAAGGTCCAGCTGTTCTGGAAGCAGTTCCCCTTCAGCGGACCCGAGCAAGCCGGTCCGACGAAGGCCCTTCTCGTCACCGGCAAGAGCACGGCAGCCTTCTCCTTCAGCGTGCAGCCCGAGACGGCGACCGAGTACGTCGTCGACCTGCTGAACCCGGACGGCACTGTCAACGGCAGCTTCCCGCTCGAGACGCTCTACGTCGTCTCTGCCCGGACCCTCGGCGCCGGCAACGTCACCTGCACCGGCGACACCTGTCACATCTCCTTCACGCTCAGGCGCTTTCTTCCCGCCGGCGTGAGCACGGCCGAGCTGGCGAAGCCCTACTTCGAGTACCTCGGCTTGAAGTTCCGCGCCGACGGCACGCCGAGCCCGCCGGCCGTCATGCTGCGACAGCACGGCTGGACGGTCTCGAGGACGACGGCCGTCCCCAAGGTGGCGGGCGAGTACGAGACGACGTTCCGGCTCTCCTTCCATCTCGCCAAAGCCAACTACAGCTACGTGGCCGACGCCTGCACGGTCGACTCGGAGGCGAGCGACGGTTTCGGCCTGCCCGGCCCGCACGCCTGCGGAGCCGCCAGGGTGCCGGTGGCGACGGGCTACCTCGGTTGAGCCACCCGGCCGGCGGGCGGGTCAGACGCGGCGCAGGTGCTCGACCGCCGCGCCGCGGGCAACGACGACGTCGTGCACGAGCTCGGGCGGGAAGAGCCCGTGCCCGAGAACACCCGGTGTGGAGGCGAGACGGCTCGCGAGCGGTCCGGGCTCTCCGACCTCACCGAAGTAGTCGGCGAGCACCCCGCCATCGGGTGTGAGGGGAGCGTCCCGCAGCCGGCACTCCCCCAACCTGGAGAGGTTCCTCAGGGTGGCCCTGAGGCCGAAACGCAACAGCTCGAGAGGCACGGGCGCCGCCAGCGCCTCGACGATCTTGTCCCCCGAGACGATCACGACGAAACGGTCGGTCGCCGCTGCCACGATCTTCTCGCGGGTGTGGGCACCGCCGCCGCCCTTCACGAGCCAGAAGTCGGCCGCCACCTGATCGGCGCCGTCGATGGCGATGTCGAGCCGGTCCAACCGGTCGAACGGCTCCAGCTCGAGACCGAGGCCGAGGCCGAGCGTCTCGGTGGCGATGGACGTGGCGACGCAGACGACGTTGAGGTGGCGGGCGGCCAGAGCCGGGAGGAGATAGGCGACCGTCGAGCCGGTGCCGAGCCCGACGCGCATGCCGTCCTCGACGAGGGCGGCGGCCGCCTCGGCTGCCAGCCGCTTCTCCGACTCGATCTCGTCAGCCGACCGCATCGCCTGGCGACCTTAGCCCGGGCGAGGGCCTACCCTCGGGGCTGTGATCGTCCACCTCGTCGACGGAACCTACGAGCTCTTTCGCCAGTTCTTCGGTCAGCGCCGCCAGGCGCGGCCTGCGCTGGACGGGAAGGAGGTCGGGGCCACCTGGGGGCTCGTCGCCTCGCTCGTCGCCATGCTCGAGACGGGCGAGCGCCACATCGGCGTCGCCACCGACCACGTCATCGAATCGTTCCGCAACGACCTCTGGCCGGGCTACAAGACCGGCGCCGGCGTCGCCCCCGAGTTGCGGGCACAGTTCGAGCTGGTTGAGGAGGCCGTCGCAGCCCTCGGCATCTATGTCTGGCCGATGGTGGAGCTCGAGGCCGACGACGCCCTCGCCTCGGCCGCGCACGTCTGCGCGGCCGACCCGCGCGTCGAGCAGGTCGCCATCTGGACGCCGGACAAGGATCTCGGGCAGTGCGTCGTCGAGAACCGCGTCGTCCAGTTCGACCGGCGCAAGCGGCTCGTGATCGACGCCGACGGCGTGCACGAGAAGTTCGGCGTCTGGCCCGCCTCGATCCCGGACTGGCTGGCGCTCGTGGGTGACAGCGCTGACGGCTTCCCCGGCATCGCCGGCTGGGGGAAGCACTCGGCCGCCAGCGTGCTCGATCACTACGGGCACCTCGAGGCCATCCCGCTCGACGCCTCCGCCTGGGACGGCGCCGTTGCCCGGCGTGTCCGGGCAGGGGCGCTGGCCGCCGCGCTGGCGGACGGTTTCGAGCTGGCGTTGCTCTTCCGTCAGCTCGCCCGTCTCGTGATCGAGCCCTCACTGCTGGATTCGGCCGCGGAGCTCGAGTGGGCCGGACCGACGAGGGACTTCGAGACGGTGTGCGCCTATCTCCGCGACCCCGGGCTCGCCGAGCGGGCGGCGGCGCTGGCGCCCTGAGCCGGGCGCCGCGCCTGCCGCCCCGCTCACCGCCGGGCAGGCTCAGTAGCCGTAGCCGCCACCGCTCGAGGACGTCGAGGTGGTCGTGCTCGACCCGCTCGCCGTCGAGGAGGCCTTGGCGACGAAGAAGTCGCCAACGCCGTTGCCGGTGTCCTCGCCCGCCTTGGTGTCTCCCTTGTAGGTGTAGAGGGGGGAGCCGTCGAAGGTCACCTGCACCGCCCCGCCCGGCCGCGTCTCGGTTCCGATGCCCCTCAGTGTCATCGACAGCCGGTCGCCGGCGGGCACGAGCAGAGGTGGCCACACCGAGGTGCAGCCGGCGCTCGTGCAGGCGATCTTCCCGGGCTTGTCGAGGGCGTAGGTGTACAGGGTGAACCCCTTGGAGTCGACGAGCACGAGCGTGGTCCCGATGCGGGCGGTCCGGACGAGGACCACGATGGTGCCCGACTTGGGCGTCGAGCTGCCGGCGCCGGCGGCGGTCGTGGTGGTGGAGGACGAGGCCGAGCCGCATGCGGCCGCCAGGAGGGCGATGCCGGAAAGGGCGCCACCGAGCTTCAGCCGCCAAGCCGTACGGTGCCCCGGAGCGGCTCTCGTGATCGAACTTCCCGACGCTGTGGTCATCGCTGGCTCCTTGTCGGCGAGTTGCGAAGCGATACGGCGGCGGCCTGCCGGTGGATTGCGCGCCCGTCCTCCTCGGGGCGGAGCTTCAGGCGCGCCGGGGGGCGGGGAGGATCTGCCCTTTCACCTCGCCAAGGCCGATGGGCGCGCCGGCGGTACCCGCGGCGGTCCCCCGGATGGCGACGACGTCGCCGTCCTCGAGGAAGGTGCGCTCCGAGCCGTCTCGTAATCGCAGCGGACGCCTCCCGTTCCAGCTCAGCTCGAGGAACGACCCCCACTCCCCTGCCGCCGGCCCGCTGACGGTGCCGGAGGCGTAGAGATCGCCAGTGCGCAGCCGGGCGCCGTTCACGGTCATGTGGGCGAGTTGCTGGGCGGCCGTCCAGTACATGCCGGCAAAGGACGGACGGCTCACGACGGTGCCGTTGCACTCGAGCTCGAGGTGCAGGTCGAGGCCCCACGGTTCGGTCTCGAGCAGGTAGGGCGCCAGCATCTCGTGGCGAGGCGGGGGCTGGCAGCGTGCCCCCTCCAGCGCCGCCAGCGGCACGACCCATGGCGAGACCG
>DASPSK010000289.1:0-2683 GCA_035623975.1 Acidimicrobiales bacterium
AGGTGCCCTCCACCTCGTCGACGCCTGTGACGGCAAGAACGATGGACGCCCCCGGCGCCATGGCGTGGGCCCACTCGACATCGAGCGTCGTCTCACCCGCCCATCCAGTCATCTGCGAGTTGTCCTCGTTGAAGCGAGGCACCCTGCCGGCCGGTCGAACGATGGAGAACGATGGCGGCGCCGGGATGTCGTAGAGGGCGTCGAAGCTGGTCAGGTCCTTGCGGATGGTCGGCGAGCCGTACACGTCCACGATCCCGATCGTCGTGCCTTTGCCGGTGATGCGGGCGTCGTAGACAGGAGCGAGGTCGTACTCCGCCCGCACCTGCGCCGGCGTGTACGGACCGGTGACGGAGCTCGGGATGCCGTGAGGGCTCGACGGCGCCCACTCGATCAAGGGGAGGACGCTCTCGCCGCTAGGGGCGACGGCTTCATGGCGGGCGAGGACGCCCGTCGGGCGAGCGGCCGTCGCCCCTGGCGGCGAAGCGGTGGACAAGAAGACGGCGAGGCTGAAGCCGGCGGAAGCAAGCGCGAGGCGGGGAAGGCGGCCCTGCCGTACGGGCGAGCGAACTTCGGACAGCGCCAGAGCTCGGAACGTCACGCCCCAATGGTGCCAGAGCCGCATTACCGTGCGTGCATGACCGGAGGTCAAGCCGCCCGCGACTGGGTGGAGTGGCACCGCCCCTACGATGAGCCCGGCTCGGCCCTCGCCGCGCGCCTCGTTCTCGTGCAGGCGCACATCAGGCAGGCCCTCGACGAGGCACCTCCCGGCGAGGTCCGCCTCGTCTCGATGTGCGCCGGCCAGGGCAGGGACGTCATCGGTGCCCTCGGCGAGCATCCGCGGAAGGCGGACGTCCGGGCAAGGCTCGTCGAGCTCGACCCCCGCAACGCCGCCCTCGCCCGCGAGCAGGCGGACGCGGCTGACCTGCCCCTCGTCGAGGTTGTCACGGGAGACGCCTCGGTGAGTGACGCCTACCTGGGCGCCGCTCCGGCTCATGTCGTGCTCGCCTGCGGCATCTTCGGCAACATCAGCGAGGGCGACATCCACCGCTGCGTCGGTCTGCTCCCGATGCTGTGCGCGCCTGCAGCCACTGTGGTGTGGACCCGCCACCGCCGCCCGCCGGACCTGACGCCGCAGATACGGACGTGGTTCGCGGCAGCCGGCTTCGAGGAGATCGCCCATGACGAGCTTCCCGATCTGCCCTATGTGGGTGTCGGCGCCCACCGCTGGCGGGGCGAGGGCGGGGTCGTGAGGCGGGGGGTGGGTTTCTTCCGGTTCGACGGGGACGGGACGGCCACGCCGAGCAGGGGCGGATAGAATCGGCGGTGTGATGATCTGAACGGCTTCGCGTGTCGTATCCCGCCGGCCCAGGAGATCGTCAGTGCCCCTTGCTCCACCCGCTCCCTTTGCCACCCTCGCGGCGCATCGCCTCTCGAAGTCCCGCGGCCTCGCCCCCATCCTCGTCGAGGTGGAGCTCGTGCTGGGACCGCACGCCCGTATCGGCGTGCTCGGCCCGAACGGCGTCGGCAAGACCACGCTGCTGCGCATCCTCGCCGGTCTGGAAGCGCCTGACGCCGGCACGATCACGATCAGCCCACCCGACGCCACCATCGGCTACCTGGCGCAGGAGCCTGAGGCACATCCCGAAGAAACCCTCCGCCAACTGCTCCTCCGCCGCACCGGTGTCGCCGCCGCCGAAGTGTCCCTCGAATCCGCCGCCGACGATCTCGCCGCAGGTGCCGCCGGTGCCGACGACGCCTACGCCTCCGCCCTGGAACGCTACCTTGCCCTCGGCGGCCCCGACATCGAGCCGAGGATGGCAGTCGTGCTCGGCGACCTCGGCCTGCCCGAGCGCTTGCTCGAGATCCCCACCATCGGCCTGTCCGGAGGTCAGCGGTCGCGCGCCGCCCTGGCGGCACTGCTCTTGTCCCGCTTCGACCTGCTCCTGCTCGATGAGCCGACGAACGACCTCGACTTCGACGGCCTCGAGCGGCTCGAGACCTTCCTCGAGCAGCGGGGGGGCGGGCTGGTCGTCGTGTCGCACGACCGGGCCTTCATGGAGCGGATCGTCACGACGGTCGTCGAGCTCGACGAGTGGACGCACCGGTCCTCTGAGTTCGGGGGCGGCTGGGCGGCCTACCTCGAGGCGAAAGAGACGGCTCGCCGCCATGCCGTCGAGGCCTACGAGGAGTACCTGGACGAACGCGACCGGCTGAAGGCGCGCGAACGCGAGCAACGGCAGTGGTCGGTGCAGGGAATGTCGAGGGAGAAGAAGAACCCCCGTGACAATGACAAGGCCCAGCGTGACTTCCGCATCAACCGCACGCAGAAGCAGGCTTCGAAGGTGCGCATCACGGAGAAGGCGCTCGAGCGGCTCGAAGTGGTGGAGCGACCCTTCGAGCCCTGGCAGTTGCACCTCGACCTCGCCAGCACGCGTCGAAGTGGCGACGTCGTCGGCCGCTTGACCGGGGCCGTGGTCCGAAGGGGCAGCTGGCAGCTCGGGCCCGTCGATCTCGAGCTCGCCTGGGCGGACCGGCTTGCTCTGCTCGGTCCCAACGGCAGCGGAAAGACGACGCTGCTGTCAGCCCTGCTCGGCCGCGTTCCGCTCGATGCCGGGGAGCGATGGCTCGGCCCGTCGGTCGTCGTCGGGGAGCTCGGGCAGGAGCGGAAACGCTTCTCCGCGGG
>DASPSK010000290.1:0-7255 GCA_035623975.1 Acidimicrobiales bacterium
GCTTTTTTATGATCGGAGATTCAGATGCGCCCAGGCCAGGCCAGCAGAACGGCCCGTCAGAACGCGTTGTTCCGGGCGCTCGAGGCGCGTCGCCCGCCCCGCGATCGCGTGGCGGATGATCCGCTCGCGGTCAAGTTCCTGTCGCCCGAGCTTCGATCGATCGCCGATTTGGCCTACTTCCCCCCCTTTCGCCGACTCTTCGAGGCGGTCATCGACCACCGATGGCCGTGCGTCCGTGCCGGAGTGGTCGCCCGTACCCGGCTGATCGATGAGACGGTCCTTGCAGTTCTTCCCCAGGTCGAGCAGGTGCTCATCCTCGGAGCGGGCTTCGACACCCGCCCATACCGGCTCGAGGGCATGCAAGCGGCGGCCGTATTCGAAGTGGACCACCCGGCGACGCAGGCGGCCAAGAGAGAGATCCTCCGCCGCCAGAGCCGATCCACCGCTCACGTCAGCTTCGTACCGGTCGTCTTCGGCAGGGACGACCCCGCCCGAGAGCTCGCGACGTCAGGGTTCGAGGCGGGCGCACCGACTCTGGTGCTCTGGGAGGGGGTGACGAATTACCTAGATGCCGACTCGGTGAACGCGACCTTCGAGTTCCTGTCGGGCGCGATCGGATCCGGCTCTCCGGCCGTGTTCACCTACGTCGACCGCGGCATCTTCGATGGATCCGCCGACTTCGCCGGTGCCGTCACGACGATGCGCGCCGTGCGGCACGTAGGCGAGCCGTTCACGTTCGGGTTCGTCCCGGGCGAGGTGCCTGCCTACCTCGTCGGCCGGGGGTTCGAGATGGTCTGGGACGAAGCGGTGGACGAGGTGGCGCGGCGTTTCTATCCGCCCGGGCAGTGTCCGTCGGTGCCCGCCTACTACCACGTGGTCAACGCCAGGAGGAACTGACGTGCCCCGAGTCACGAAGGATTATCTCGACTCCCGCCGCAAACAGATCATGGACGCGGCCATCACCTGCTTCTCACGAGACGGCTTTCACCGTACGACCATGCAGGACATCGTGGCCGAGACAGGCTTGAGCGCGGGCGCCATTTACCGATACTTCCCGGCCAAAGAGGACATCGTGGCGGCTATCGCCTCCGAGCACCATGCCCGTGAGGCGAGCGTGCTGGCGGAGGCGCAAGCCGCCGGCGGAGATATCGCCGCCGCTCTGCGCGAGTTGGTGCGGTTCTCTCTCGGAAGACTCACGGACCCCGACGAACAGCAGTGGCGACGGGTCACGGTCCAGGTGTGGGGAGAGGCGTTGCGCAACGACCGTGTCATGGAAATCGTCCACAGCGGGCTCGACGAACCCGTGAAGATTCTGGCCGAGCTCTTCCGCCGAGGCCAGCACGATGGCATCGTGCCGACCGGGGCCGACCCCATCGGTGCCGCCAAAGTATGCGCGGCCATCTTCCAGGGCCTCGTGCTGCAGCAGGCATGGGACCCGGATCTGGACGTCGCCGGCTATGTGGATGCTGTCCTCTGTTTGCTCGACGGATTTGTTCGTCCTACTGCGGAGTCTCAGCCGAGCGGCTGAGTGGCAAGCCGGCCACGACGAGGGCAGGGATCGAGGAGCGACGCGGGACTCGAGACAGGACCGTCCAGCCACGAGGCTGAGCATGGCGCTCAGCCGCGCGCACAGGTCAACGAAGGCAGCGCTGGACGGGACGGGTCGCCTCGACCCTGGGCAGCCGACGCGATTGCGGGATGCGGTGTCCCCCGAGGTACGCGAGAATCGGGTTCGAGACCTAGACGGAGCCCTGTCCGATGACAGAGGTCGACACCCCGGTAGCAACGAGCCCCCCCGCACCGAGCGCGGGAGAGACGGCGACGCTGCGTGCCAACGAGCTAAACCTGTTCGACTCGACGGTGGTGGCGGTGTCGTCGGTCGCACCCGCCTACTCCTTGGCTGCGACGCTCAGCTTGCTCTTCGCCGCCGTCGGCGTCGGCTACGCCGGGCCTGCCGTCATCATCGTCAGCTTCATCCCGGTTCTGTTCATCGCGGTGGCCTACTTCTACCTCAACCGCCGGGATGCGAACTGCGGCGCCTGCTACGCGTGGTTGTCGAAGCTGGTCAGCCCTTCCGTCGGCTGGTTCAACGGCTGGGTGCAGGTGGCAGCGAGCGCGCTCTTCTGCGTAGCTGCGCCGGTGCTGGCCGGTGGCTACACGCTTCAGTTCCTGCACTCGATCGGCTGGATCAACGCCGGCACGGCCAGCAACACATGGCTGACGGCAGCGGTGGGGGTGCTCTGGCTCGCCCTCATCACGCTCATCACCATCTACGGGATCCGTTGGACGGCAAACGCCCAATGGGTCAGCGTGCTCATCCAGTATGCAGCCCTGCTCGGCGCCTCCATCTGGGGGATCGTCAAGGTGGCCGTCAAACATCCGGTGGGGTCCACCGGTTTCCATTGGTCGTGGCTCGACCCGTTCTCGATACACGGCTACGAGGGGCTGGCCGCCGGTTCCGTGCTCGGGTTGTTCTTCTTCTGGGGCTGGGACACGGCCATCAACTTGAACGAAGAGTCGAAGAAGGCCAGCAAGGTCCCCGGCCAGGCAGGCATCATCTCGATGTTCTTGCTGCTGTTCGTCTTCGCCCTCAACATCGTCTCCGCCCAGATGCTGCTGCCCGCCAGGGAGCTGTCGGGCCAGGGGGCGAATCTGCTCTTCTACTTCGGCGAGCAGGTCGGCGGCCACTGGGTCGGTTACCTCATCATCATCGCGGTGCTGTCGTCCACCGTGGCCGACACGCAGACGACGCTGCTCCCAGCGGCCCGCGTGACGTTCTCGATGGCACGGGACGGGGTTTACCCGCGTGTCTTCGGGATCATCCACGGCAAGTTCCAGACGCCGATGATCGGGACACTCATCCTTGCCGGCCTGGCACTCTTCGGCATCGTGCTCAGAGTCGTATCGCCGGCGGTCAACTCCGGATACGGCAACCTCATCGACGACATCGGCGTACTCGTCGCCTTCTACTACGGCGCGACCGGCCTGGCGTGTGCCTGGGCGTACCGGAAGGTGATGTTTCGGAGTGTGCGCTTCTTCTTCACCGGGTCGCTTGCCCCGTTCCTCGGCGGCGCCTTCTGCTTCTGGGTCGGCTACGAGGTGATTGTGCAGTCGGGCCTCAAGGCTTCCGCTCCCGTCCTTGTCGACCTCGTTCTCGGGATCCCTCTGGTGATCGTCGCCCGGGTGCGAAACACCACTGCCTTCTTCAAACAACACCCGATCGCCTACACTTCGATCGACTGAATGGGGTACCCAGTCGGGACGTTGAGGAGATCCGACTCGAACCGTGTCTCGCAGGCGGGTGCAGCCCGTTGCCTTTGTCAACGACCCTTCGTCAGTGCCCGGACCTCCTGCCGCGGTGGCCCGCACCGCCGACACCACGCTCCTCGGCCCGGCCGTCGACCCCTGAGTCTGTTCGGGAACGGCCGTGGCTGCCCGATCCGGAGGTCGTTGCCTGCAACCTCGCCTCGCCCTCCTGCTCGAGGACCTCCCGCGGCGTTCGCCCGAGAGCCCGCAGGACTCCCCGGAGCAGGCTGACGAGGGTCGAGCTCTCGGGTGCCGGGATCTCGAGGGCCACCCAGGCGACTCCCGGCTCCTCTGGTTCTATGCGGGCACCCGCCGCCGCGAGCGTCTCAAGAAGCTCCCGGTTGTCCCAGAGGATGTGGCTGACGAACGTCGTGATCCCGTTGCGACGGGCCTCGCCGGCGAGCATCTTGAGCAGGAGGGTGCCGATTCCCCGACGCTGGTAGTCGTCGAGGACCGTGACAGCCACCTCGGCCTGGTCGCGATGGTGGGCGTCCCGGATGTAGCGGGCGACGCCGATGCCCGGTTGGCCGGGCTCGTCGACGGCGAACGCCGCCCAGGCGAAATGGTCGTGGTAGTCGAGGTTCGTGAGGTACTCCAGATCGGCCTCCGAGAGCCGCGCGGGTGCGGTGAAAAAGCGGAGCCGGCGGGCTTCGGCCGACAGATGCTCGTAGCCGACCGCCAGCTCGTGCTGGTCTGAATGCCGAAGCGGCCGCACGAGCACGCGGGTATGGTCAGCCAGCTCGTGGACAGAACCCGTCAAAGAGGGCTCCGGAGGCGGGAGTGACTCGAACATCACGCACTCTCGAGATGCGGGGCAGGCGCCGTGTCAGCTCAGCTGCCGTAGAGGTCGTCGATGACCGGTCCGTAGGCCTTCTCGACGACGGCGCGCCGCACCTTGAGCGTCGGGGTCAGCTCGCCGTTCACGACCGTGAGGTCGTGGGGTAGGACAGCGAATTTGCGGATGGACTCCGCTCTTGAGACCGACTGGTTGGCGTCATCGATGGCTGCCTGCACCTCCGCCAGTAAGGCGGGATGATCCATGGCTTGGGCGACCTCGCTCGCCTCGAGGACGCCCGTGGCCCAGGCGGCAAACGCCTCCTCGTCGATGGTGATCAGCGCCGCAACGAACGGGCGAGCGTCGCCGACCACCACCGCCTGACTGATGAGCGGGTGGGCCCGGATCCGGTCCTCCAGCGGTGCCGGCGCCACGTTCTTGCCAGCGGCCGTGACGATCAGCTCCTTCTTCCGTCCGGTGATGCGCAGGTAACCATCCTCGAGTTCACCGATGTCGCCGGTCTTGAACCAGCCGTCGTCATCGAAGGTCTCCGCCGTCGCGAACTCGTTGTTCCAGTATCCCTGGAAGATCTGCGGCCCCTTGGCGAGGATCTCGCCATCGGGGGCGATGCGGATGCTCGTGCCCATCAGCGCCCGCCCCACGGTGCCGGGCTTCCAGGCCCCGAGGCGGTTGACCGTGAGTGTCGGGCTGGTCTCGGTGAGGCCATAGCCCTCGAACACCTTGACGCCGACGCCGTTGAAGAAGTGCGTGAGCCGTTCGCCGAGCGGGCCCCCACCGCTGAAGGCGAGCCGCAGGCGCCCACCGAAGGCCGCCTTCACCTTCTTGTACACGAGCTGCTCGAAGAGGGCGTGCTCCGTCGCGGTCAGCGGATGCGGACCGTGGTCCTGCTGGTGGCGCGACCACGCCACCGCGACATTGGCCGCCTTGTCGAAGATGGCCCCGTGGCCCTCGGCGTGCGCCTTCTGCTGGGCGCCGTTGAACACCTTCTCGAAGATGCGGGGCACGGAGGCGATCATCGTCGGCTGCACCATGGCGAACTCCTCCAAGAGGGCGCTCATGTCGGATGCGAAGGCGTCCTTCGAACCCCACTCCACGCTCACGAGGGCGATGATCTTGGCGAGCACGTGGGCAAGCGGCAGGAAGAGCAGGCTGACCTCGTCGCGCTGCAGCATCGGCTTGATGGCGTCGATGGTCTGCCAGACGTTCGCGCGGAGGTTCCCGTGGCTGAGGACGCAGCCCTTGGGCCGGCCGGTCGTGCCGGAGGTGTAGATGATCGTGGCGACGTCGGCAGCCCCAAGGGCGTGGATGCGCTCGTCGAGGGTGGTGTCGGTCACGGCCTCCCCGCGGCGGGTCAGCTCTTCGAGGGCCCCGTCGTTGATGACGAGGATCTCGGGCCGCCCGTCGGTCCGGCTGCGAGCTACCTCGTACAACTCCCGCATCTCCGGCGTCTCGACGATGAGCAGCTGGGCACCGCTGTCATCGACGATCCACTGCATCTGTTCAGCCGACGACGTCTCGTAGATCGGAACGGTCACACCGCCTGTGGCGAGGATGGCGTAGTCGATCAGCAGCCACTCCAGCCGCGTCCGCGACATGAGGGCAACGCGACGGCCAGGCTCGAGCCCACTGGCGACAATGCCTTTGGCGATAGCACGGCAGCGCTCGTAGAACTCACCCGCCGTCACATCGACGAAGTGGTCGCCGTCCCGGTAGGCGGCCACGACGCGACCGGGCTCCCTCTCGGCGCGCTGGATGACAGGTTCGAGCAGATTGGTGTCTGGCGAAAGCGAATCCATGTGGGGTCCGGAGCTCTCGAGCATCGCTATCACCCCTTCCACCGGGGTCAGTCGACTCCGGCTCATCCCTCATCGAGGGTTCTTCAACAACGATGCCGAGGTGGTCGCGCCCGCGACAAGAGGCGAAGGTCACTTCGAGCAGACGTTGCAGGCGGCCGCTACAGGGTTCGCTGCTCTCCGCCATTGCTCCGCCCGGTGCTTCCCAGTCTGCGCCGTCGCCTCCGGACCAAACTCCAATCGCCTCTAAAAGCTCTAAAGACCTCTAAAGCGACTGTTAGGATCGTGCCGTGGCGAACCCGTTCCATCCCAGTTTCGGGGTGAGCCCGCCGCTGCTGGCGGGCCGGGACCAGCTGCTCGACGAGTTCGTCGAGGCTCTTGAGGACGGCCCCGGCTCAACCGGGCGCGCCACGCTCTACACGGGCGCCAGGGGGTCGGGAAAGACGGTGATGCTCAACGCCGTCGAGGACCGGGCCAAGGCGCTGGGCTGGGTGGTGATCAGCGAGACCGCTTCTCCTGGCTTCGTCGGTCGCATCGCAGGCCAGCACCTTCCCCGCCTGCTCGCCGGCTTCGACCCCGAGGCCGTCCGGCGCCGCCTGAGTGGGATCACGGCCCCCTTCGGAGCGGGCGCAGTGGCGTGGAATACGGTCGAGGCGCACGTGGCTGAAGCTGGTTTGCGAAACCAGATCGAACTGCTTACCGACCTGCTCGCCGAAAACAGCACCGGCCTGCTCATCACCTTGGACGAGATTCACCAGAACCAGATCGGCGAGCTACGGGAGCTGGCCACCACCATCCAGCACGCCTTTCGAGAGGAGCGAGAACTCGCCTTCGTGGGTGCAGGGTTGGCCTCTGCGATCAGCAACGTCACCGCCGACGCGGTCCTCACCTTCTTACGCCGGGCCGAACGCCACCCGCTCGGACCGGTCGGGCGGAGAGATGTCGAGCGGGCGCTGCGAGAGCCGATCGAGGCCTCGGGCCGGCGGGTCGGAGACGAAGCGCTGTCGGTCATGGTCGAGGGGACCCGTGGCTACCCCTTTCTCATCCAGCTCGTGGGTGCCCAGACGTGGCGGCTGAACGTGACGGGGACCGATATCTCCCTCGCCGACGCCCAGCGTGGAGTATCCAACGCCCTGCGACGTCTCGGGTCCCTCGTCTACGAGCCCGCTCTGGCCCACACCTCGGCCATGGACAGATCGTTCCTGCTCACCATGTCCGAAGACGATGGCCCGTCCAAGATGGCCGACATTCAGCTCCGCCTCGGCGTCGACGTCAGCTACGCCAGCCAGTACCGCCTCCGCCTCATCGCCGCCGAGCTGATCGAATCGGTACGGCACGGCTATGTCGACTTCGCTCTCCC
>DASPSK010000378.1:0-2337 GCA_035623975.1 Acidimicrobiales bacterium
GGCTGTGGGCGACGGTGCTGTTCTCCAACTTCGCCGAGGGAGTCGCCGAGGGCAGGGGCAAGGCGCAGGCGGACACACTGCGCCGCAGCCGGCAGGAGACCGTCGCCCTCCGGCTGCGGCCGGACGGCACGAGCGAGGAGATTCCGTCGGCTCACCTGCAGGTCGGCGACCTCTGCGCCGTCGAGGCCGGGCAGGTCATCCCGGGAGACGGGGACGTCATCGAGGGGATCGCCGTGGTCGACGAGTCGGCGATCACGGGCGAATCCGCCCCGGTGATCCGCGAGTCGGGCGGAGATCGCTCCGCTGTCACCGGCGGCACCGTCGTCCTGTCCGATCGCATCGTCGTGCGGATCACCTCCAAGCCGGGTGAGACCTTCCTCGACCGCATGATCTCCTTGGTCGAAGGGGCGAGCCGCCAGAAGACCCCGAACGAGATCGCTCTCGAGATCCTCATCGCCGGGCTCACTCTGATCCTGCTCGTGGCCGTGGTGACGCTGCAGCCGATGGCCATCTACTCCAAGGCCATCCAGTCGGTCACCGTCCTCGTGGCGCTGTTCGTCTGCCTCGCCCCCACCACCATCGGGGCCCTCTTGTCGGCGATCGGGATCGCCGGCATGGACCGGCTGGTGCAACGCAACGTGTTGGCCATGTCGGGACGGGCCGTCGAAGCCGCCGGCGACTGCTCGACGCTCCTGCTCGACAAGACCGGCACGATCACCTACGGGAACCGGAGGGCGGCGGAGATCGTCCCGGTTGGAGGCTCGAGCGAGTCCGACCTGGCCGAGGCGGTCCTTCTCTCCAGCCTCGCCGACGAGACGCCCGAAGGCCGCTCCATCGTGGAGCTGGTCGAGAGTCGCTATGGGCTCCATCGTGAGCAATCGGACCTGTGGGACGCCAAGCTCATCGCCTTCTCGGCTCACACGCGCATGAGCGGGATCGACATCGCAGGACGCTCGATCCGAAAAGGCGCCGCCGATGCGGTGCGACGGTGGGTCGAGGAGCTGGGAGGCACCATCCCGGGAGATCTCCTCCCCATCGTCGAAGGCATCGCCAACGGAGGGGGCACCCCATTGGTGGTGGCGGAGGGGCGGCGGGTCCTCGGCGTCATCCACTTGAAGGACACGATCAAGCCCGGGATGGTGGAGCGCTTCGACCAGCTGCGCAACATGGGCATCCGCACCGTCATGATCACCGGGGACAACCCGCTCACGGCCGCCGCCATCGCCCGGGAGGCCAGCGTCGACGACTTCCTCGCCGAGGCGACGCCGGAGGACAAGATCGCCCTCATCCGCCGCGAGCAGCGCGGCGGCCACATGGTGGCGATGACCGGCGACGGCACCAATGACGCTCCCGCCCTCGCGCAGGCCGACGTCGGTCTCGCCATGAACACGGGCACGCAGGCCGCCAAAGAGGCGGGCAACATGGTCGACCTCGACTCGAACCCCACCAAGCTCATCGAGGTCGTCGAAGTCGGCAAGCAGCTCCTCATCACCCGTGGCTCGCTCACGACGTTCTCCATCGCCAACGACGTCGCCAAGTACTTCGCCATCATCCCGGCGATGTTCGTGGTTGTGTACCCGAAGCTCAAGGTGTTGAACCTCATGCACCTGCATAACCCGCACTCGGCCATCCTCTCCGCCGTCATCTACAACGCCGTCATCATCCCGGCACTGATACCGCTCGCCCTGCGGGGTGTGAAGTTCCGGCCGCTCGATGGCGCCGCCATCCTTCGCCGCAACGGCCTCATCTACGGCATCGGCGGAATCGTCGCCCCCTTCGTGTTCATCAAGCTCATCGATCTCGTCCTGACGGCGATCGGCTTCCACTGATGCGCCACCACCTTGTCGCCAGCGTGGTCATGCTCGTGGCCTTGACGCTCGTGCTCGGCTTCGGCTACCCCCTCCTCGTCACCGGGCTGTCGGCCCTGGGCTTCTCCAGCCAGGCGAATGGCTCGCTCGTCTACCGCGGCGGCAAGCTCGTCGGCTCGTCCCTGCTCGGCCAGAGCTTCACGGGCCCGAACGGCGAACCTCTTCCGGCCTTCTTCCAGCCGCGACCCTCGGCGGCCGGGACCGGGTACGACGGCGCCGATTCGGGCGCTAGCAACCTGGGGCCCTCGAACCCGCTCCTCATCGGTTTTGTTGACGGGGTGAACACAGTGGGCCTCAACGGCAAACGATCGGCGACGAACCCGTTCGCCACTCCGTCGGATCCGGCATGTGTCCCGGTGGACCCGCAGGGAAACGCCGTCACGAGCCCGAGCCTCGGCCAGCGCTACGAACACAACCCGAACGGCTCCTACGTCTGTGACCCCAACACGGTGCCCGAGCGGGCCATCGC
>DASPSK010000392.1:0-4984 GCA_035623975.1 Acidimicrobiales bacterium
CGGCAACCTGCTGTCGCGGGTGAGCAACGTCGTGGCGTCCAAGTGCGGCGGCCGCGGGCCCGCCCCCCGCAGCGCGGCTGCCGGCTCGCGCCTGGCGGCCGTGGCCGCCGAGGTGACGCCCGCCGTCATCGCCTACTGGCGAGCCCTTGCCCCCCACGAAGGGCTCGAGCTGACTTGGAGGCTGATCCGGGCAGCGAACGCGGAGCTGGAGGCGGTCGAGCCGTGGAAGCTCGAGCCCGGGCCCGAAGTCGATGGCGTGCTCGGCGACGCCTTGGAGGTGCTGCGTATCGTGGCTGTGCTGATCGCCCCGGTGATCCGGGATGCGGCCCCGGAAATCTGGCACCGCATCGGACTCGAAGGTGAGCCGGGCGCGGCTGGCAACGCCGGCGAGAGCGGTGTGCTCGCCTGGGGCGGGTATCCGGGTGGCCTGCCTGTCGAGAAAGGCGCTCCGCTCTTCCCCCGTCGACCGGTCGTCACAGAGTGAAGCGGTCGCGCCTCTTCGGGGGACGCCGCCAGGGCGGCGAGGCGAACGGGGCGGAGGAGGCGGCGCCTGCCTTGCAGGCGCCCTCGGCCGCCGAGGTTGCTGAGCAGCAGGCTGCGCGAGTCGAGGCGTTGTCGGCCCTCCCGCTCTGGACCGACAGCCACTGCCACCTGCAGGCATCCGAAGATCTCGAGACCCTCTTCGAGCGCGGACGGGAGTCCGGGGCTCGCAGGATGATCTTCGTCGGCACCGATGAAGCGAGCTCGCGCCAAGCCGCCAGCGTTGCGGCTGCTTGGAGCGGATCGGGCTCGCCCCCTGTCGAGATCTGGTCCACCGTCGGGCTGCACCCCCACGATGCCAGCAACGGAGTGGGCGGCGTGAGCCGCTTCCTGCGAGAGCTGTACTCTTCCGGGCTGTCGGCCTCCCGGGTCGTGGCCGTGGGCGAATGCGGCCTCGACTACCACTACGACCACTCGCCCCGGGCCGCCCAGCGCGATGCCTTCGCCTCGCAGATCGCCTTCGCCCACCAGTTCGGGCTGGCGCTCGTCATCCATACGCGAGAGGCCTGGGACGACACGTTCTCCATCCTCGACAGGGAAGGGGCGCCGTCGCGTCTCGTGTTCCACTGCTTCACGGGCGGACCAAGCGAGGCGCAGGCGTGTCTCGACCGGGGCGCCTACCTCTCCTTCAGCGGCATCGTGACGTTCCCGACGGCCGCCGAGGTGCGGGAGGCGGCCACGATGTGCCCCCTCGACCGGCTGCTGCTGGAGACCGACGCCCCGTTTCTCACGCCCGTGCCGCATCGGGGCAAGGCGAACGAGCCGTCCTACGTCCCGATCATCGGCGCCCAGGTGGCCATCTTGCAGGGACTGGAGGACGCCGAGATCGCCCAGGCGACGACGTCCAACGCCAATGTGGTCTTCGACCTGCACGGGTGAGCGATGCCGGTGATGGCCGCGATGACGGCGACGCCGACGCCCGGCACCTCCTAGGCGCGACGGCGATCTCGCCATGAGCCGTCGGCCGCCCGGTCGGGCGGAGATCTCGGCGCTGCTCGCTGAGCATGGGATCTCCCCCTCACGGGCGCTCGGCCAGAACTTCGTGACCGATCCCAACCTCGTCGAGAGGGTGGCCCGGCTGGCCGGCGTCGGCGTGGGCGACCGGGTCGTGGAAATCGGCGCCGGGCTCGGGTCTCTCACCATCGCACTGGCCGCCACAGGCGCCGAAGTGCTTGCCGTCGAGATCGATCGCCATCTCGAGCCGGTCCTGCGAGAGCTCGTGGAGCCGCTCGGTGTCACCGTCGTGAGAGCGGACGCCATGTCCTGTGACTGGGCCGAGCTGCTCGGCGCCGGCGCCGGTGCCGGCGCCGACCGGCGAGCGTGGGTGCTCGTCGCCAACCTCCCCTACAACATCGCCACGCCGCTCGTTCTCGACGTGCTCATGGGCGTGCCGAGCGTCGCCCGCCTGCTCGTCATGGTGCAGCGAGAAGTGGGGGAGCGCCTTGCCGCCCAGCCCGGGTCCCGAGCCTACGGCGCCGTCTCCGTCCGCCTCGCCTACTTCGCCGACGCCAGGGTCGTCGCCCGCGTGCCCGCCGATGTCTTCGTGCCGCGCCCGAACGTCGAGTCGGTTCTCGTCGAGATCGTTCGACGTCCCGCTCCGGCGGTCCCGGCCGACGTGGCCGGCTTCGAGGAGATCGATGTGTTGGTGAGGGCGGGTTTCTCCGGGCGGCGGAAGATGCTGCGCCGCTCCCTCGCAGGTCTCGTGACGGCCGAGGCCTTTGCCGCCGCCGGGGTGGCACCCACGTCCCGCCCCGAAGAGCTAGGGGTGGAGGCGTGGGGCAAGCTGGCCCAGTGCAAGCGGCTGACCGAGAGCGGACAGCCGGTGCCGCCGCCGTGAAGGCGCCTGCGAAGCTGACCCGCAGCCTCCGAGTGGTCGGCAGGCGCCCGGACGGCTATCACCTCCTCGAGGCGGAGATGGTCACGCTCGGCCTCGAGGACGAGCTGGAGATCTCCAGCGGCCACGGCCTCGAGGTCCTGGACGAAGTGAGCTGGACCGGCCGGCCAAGGTCCGGTCCGCTTCCGGACGGGGACGACAACCTCGTGGCCCGAGCCCTTCGGGTCACCGATCGATCCGCGCACGTGCGGTTGCACAAGCGGATCCCCGTCGGAGCGGGCCTTGGAGGCGGCTCGGCCGACGCCGCCGCCGTGCTTCGCTGGGCAGAGTGCTCGGATCCGCATGTGGCGGCGAGCCTCGGAGCCGACGTGCCCTTCTGCCTGCGCGGCGGCCGGGCGCTCGTCCGCGGCATCGGTGAGATCGTCGAGAGCCTCCCTTATGAAGAGGCCGACATCCTCCTCGTGGTCCCGCCGCTGACGGTGTCGACCATGGCCGTCTATGCCGCCTGGGACTCTCTCGGGGGCCCGGCGGGCGAGTATGACAATGACCTCGAGCCTGCGGCGCTGTCGGTCGAGCCACGACTCGCCTGGTGGAGAGATCTCGTCAGCGACATCGCGGCGCGGCGACCTCGCCTGGCGGGAAGCGGCGGGACCTGGTGGCTGGAGGGGGCGCGCGAAGAGCTCGCCGAACTGCAGCGGCGGCTGACCGAGATCCTGCTCGATGCCGGCGAGTCTGCTCTTGTTCAGCTCGTGCGAACGACCCCCGCCATCGCCAGCTGACGAACCGCGAGCCCGCAGTGACTTCCCAGGCTTGCTTCCCGCAGTTACCTACCGGGCTTCTACCGCGCTTACTTCCCGGCGGCTCGACGCTGCCAGCGCGTGCGCTTCAGCATCTTCTTGTGCTTCTTCTTGCGCATCCGCTTACGGCGCTTCTTGATGAGGGAACCCATGGCGTGGGTGAGGTTAGCCGGTCTCCGGGGATGGGACGTCCGCAAGGGCACTGTGGCGGTGAGAACGCCGGCGGCTCCCGTCTCGAGTGCCGCTGGGCAGAGGGAGCAGACGGGTAGCCTCAAAGGACGTGGGTGCCCTCAGTGCGGAGAGTGAGCAGGTTCTTGCGATCGCCCGCCAAGAGGCCATCGGCCTCCGTCACGAGTTCACGGGAACCGAGCACATACTGCTCGGGCTGCTCGCCTGCGACGACGACATCGCAGCCCCGTTGCTCAGCCAGCACGGCATCGTCGCGGTGGAGGTTCGGGCCCAGGTTGCCCGTCCCAGCAGCGGCGCCGACGGAGCGTCCGACACCGCTCGCCCGTTGACAGCTCGCGCCAAGCAGGTGCTCACGCTGGCGAGCCGCGAGGCCGAGGTGCTCGATGACGACGAGGTGGCGCCGGAGCATCTCTTGCTCGGCATCATCCGGCAGGCGAGCGGCGTGGCGGCGCTCGTGCTGCGCGACATGGGTGTCGACCTCGCCGAGCTGCGGGAGGAGGTCCACGAGGTGCGAGAGGCCGCCGAGGATGTCTTCGCAGAGGATGGCCGGGGGGCGGGCGGAGGGGCGGGCGAGCACGGCGACCGTCCGGATCGTGGTCGAGAGCCCACGTCGGAGCCGACCGTCACTTCGTCGAACGGTGCCCGTCAAGCAGATCCCCAGGCACCTCGAGCGGTGGCTTCCCCTCTGTGTCCGAGTTGCGGTGAGCGCCTGACCGATGTGGTCGCCACGGCCACGGTGCCGGAGGGATCGAGCACATCCGGTCGTCGCCGCGGCGCCAGTGTCACGCTCATCTACTGCGGGGCATGCGGCCAGACGCTGGCAGCGACTCGATGAGCCTCGTCGCGGCGTGTCGCGCCTCGTTGTCTCTTGCTCGGACGCTCTCGGTCTCGAGCTCTCCTCCAAGGCTACGGGGTGTGTCAGGCTGGTGACCTTGCCGGCGCGGCCGAGTAGTGGCCACGTACCCATGGCGGGTAGTTCAATCGGCAGAACGCCTGACTTTGGATCAGGAGGTTGGAGGTTCGAGCCCTCCCCCGCCAGCTCATCAAATCCCAGGTAGTGATATAAAATAGAGACGATGTCGTAGCTTCCACAGGTAGTCCACCAACATCCGGAGGGGCGACCGCGGAGGAGGCGAGTAGCGCACGGGAGTCTGCGGGGCGCGTGCAGTAGTCCTCGTCCCGACGCGCACGCCACCTGTCCAGACCCCCCCCAACAGCGGGCCTCAGCTGAACGAGCCAGTGCCTCGTTTCGTTGTCTCTCAAGTCGATCGCCTGCCGCTACCCAATACTCCGCGATGCTGGGAGCGTCCCTGCTGAGAGGATGAGGCGATAACAACGCTCACGGCTCCATCATCGACAAAGGGGCGACCAAATGCGGTCGCAGCCGGCCGCCACTGTTTCGCCATCCGCCTACGCCGGTTCGCCATCCGCTTACGCCGGCTCAGGTGGTGGCTCAGTGAAAGGATGGCGGAGAAAGGCTTGGAACCTCGCCTCGATCTGCCGGACCCGTTCCGGACTGAGGTTGAACAGGTCGGCAAGAGGCGGAACGCGACGACGACCGAGCCGGTGAGATGGCCTCGCGTACGCCACTATGCAGGCAGGCTTCATAGATCGCCCGGCTTTC
>DASPSK010000406.1:0-3000 GCA_035623975.1 Acidimicrobiales bacterium
AGAGCCGGGCGCTCTCGCCGAGAGTGGGTCTCCACCTGTCCAGCAAGTGCTGCCAGTCGGCGGCACGGCGGAGCCGCCTCGGCGACAATGACGTGAGCACGGGAGCCCCGGCGGCGCGGGCGATGTCGTCCCGAGAGCGCAGGCGGCGATCGAGCCGAGCTCGCACGAGAGCCACGAGCAAGCCGATCACGAGGCCGACGAGCAACCCCAAACCCGCGAGCTCGAACGGCCGAGCCGAGGAGGCCCTGTCGGCGAACGTCGCCATCGAAAGTGGCACCGCTCCCACCGCCGGGCCGCTCGCCGTGATCACGTCTTGGTCGATCAGGCCGCCGAGGAAGGTGACATAGGCCTCGGCTGCGGAGAGTGCGCCCTCGTTCTCATCTCGCGCGCTCAGCGTGGCCGCTGCCAGAGTCGAGCCCTTCGGCTCCGTGGCCAAAAGGGCGGTTTCGGATCGGATGAGCGAGTTCCAGGACTTGATCGAGCTCTCTTCGGAGGTCTGCGCCGACTCGAGTGCCTGCACTTCGGCGGTGGCCACGCCGGCAGAGCTGTTCACATAGAAGACGAACCGTGCAAGGATCGCATTGGCGAGGGCCACAGCCCCCTTGGCGGTCGGGGCCCTTGCCGTGATCTGCAGGATGTTGCTCCCCCCGGGTGTCGTCACGCTCACCCGCTGCTGCAAGGTCTGGTACGAGAGCGCCTCGTGGGCCTGCCGGGCGGCCGGAACCAGCACCGTGGGACTGAGGGCGATCACCTCGTCGGTCTGCGGGCTCTGGGCCGACTGGACGGTGGCGTTCGGGTTCGACGGAGGCAGTCGCACATATGCGGAGGCCGAGGGCAGCGCCGGCACGGCCACCGAGTAGGCGACGCCGACGAGCACGCCTGCCAGCAGGAGGGCGAGGAGCACCCAAAGAGAGCGCCGGAGGTCTCGCATGACCCCGCGCAGCGTCACGACTTGCTCTTCAGCGCCGCCTGCCTCGCCGACAACTGCCAACGAACTCCCACCGCCGTCCATGATGGCCCCTCAATACCCTCTCGCCGATCTCGGGGTGTCGTGATCGGCGAGAGTCCAGGCACCGAGATGAGTTCTCCTGCTCGCGCCGCGCTGTACCTGCGCCGTGAACTGGGCCACCCTCCGGCGTCGGACCAGCTCGCCTGTCCCGTCATCCGAATTCCGGCGTAACCGGCTGATTCTGACGCTGCGAGCCAAGGCTATCACCGCATGGCGGCGGCTTCGCCCCGCGCCAGATCCATGCGGGCGAGGCGCTTGAAGTAGAGCATGAAGAGCAGGCTGAGGGCGGCGCTCGGGATGGAAGCGGCCGCCGCCCCGGGGACGCCGTACAGCTTGGCAAGGACGCTCACGAGCACGAGCGAAGCGAGCAAGCCGACGATGCTGGCGATGAACAGCCCGCGGGTCTGCTTCGAGGCCTTGAGGATGAGGATGGCGCCGAGCCCCATTGAGTTGATGAGCACGCTCACCACGAAGAAGTCGGACGAGAGCCAGTAGTGCCCGAAGCCGCCTTTGCTGCCGTAGATGAGGTTCAAGAGCCAGGACCCGCGGATGGCGACGATCGCACCCACGAGACCGATGCTGAGCATGCCTGCACCCGTGACGATCCTTGCCACCCGGCGAAGGCCTGCCCAGCCGTGGTTCGCCAGGGCAGCAGACGCCTCCGGCAGGCCCACGCTGCCGCCGGCTTGAATGAGAACGAGCGTCGGCCCAACGACCAGCGTCTGGGCAGCGCGCAGATGGCCGAGCCCGGCCGGACCGAGGATGAAGGCGGCAATGAGAGCCGTCACCTGCGAGGCGCCCCAGGCCGTGGCCGAGTTGGCTCCCAGCCACTTGCTCATGTGCAGCCTCGAGCGCAGCATGGTGACGCCGCCCCGGCCCATCGGCCGGACGGAGTACTGCCAGAGCCCGAACACGGCTCCGGCGAGGCCGCCGATTCCCCATGCCGCCGTCAACGCCACGATGGAATGCGAGTGCGCCAGCACGAGCAGCACGAGGACGACGCCGAAGGCGACGTTGAAGACGGTGTCGTTCGCAAGCGCCTTGCCGGGTCGCTTCTGCATGAACCCGACCCAGCGCCAGTAGTCCTGCACGACGAGCGGGACGAGCCACGGGACGAAGGCGAGCAGCTCCATGCCGTAGCCGCGCTGGCCTGCCAGCAGCAGGATGCCCGCGAGGGTCACCGATAGGGCCATGGCCCCAAGGCCGAGGGAGCACTCGGCCGCAAGCCCCCTGCGCAGGCGGCCGGGGGCGTCCGGCTGCCAGGCGTCGTTCTCGATTGCCATCGGGTCCGTCACGAGGGCCCGGTGCAAGGCGGCCAGTAAGAGCCAGCACACGTAAGCGAAGGAGAACACCCCGAGTCCCTTCGCACCGCTGATGCGGGCGGCGGCGACTCCGACGAGGAAGTTGGAGACCGACGACATGCCTTGATCGAGTGTGGTCACAGCGACACGGTGGGTCGCCGGCCGCGGGACCGTACGCCGCTGAACGGCCTGTCCCCAGGTCACCTGGCGGCCTGCCCGATTGGACCCCGCGCGTCATGCTGCCCGGCCGGCCGAGGCGGGATCTCCACTACACAACCGTACCGCCCCGCCAAGGCCGCCCTCGACATCGGTCGCTAGGGTGCCAACCCGTTGGGAGAGAAGGTGATCGAGCTCCTGAGCTGGAGGCCCCCGGCCGGGCAGAGCCCTTTTCCGACGAGTGTCACGGACGGCTCCTTCGTCCCGAAGCTGGCGGAGTACCACCCGAGGATCGGCTCGGTTTCGCCCCGATGGGCGGTCCAGTCGAGCTCGGCCGGCAACGCGAGTTCCGCCGAGACCTGTTCACCATCGACACGAAAGCTCAGGTGAGCCGACGCCGCGCCCAGCTCCACTTCAATGGCGGGGCCGAGATGAAACGCCATGCGGAGGCCATGCCTGCCGCTCGTCTCGATGCGGTCGACGATGTCCAGTCGGTGCTCGAGATCCTCGAGCACCACGCTTCGGTGGTGGAAG
>DASPSK010000407.1:0-2589 GCA_035623975.1 Acidimicrobiales bacterium
GTCGGCGCCCGGTGGCTCCACAAGCGGACGTTCGGGCCCAAGTACAAGACACTTCCTGAGGGTGGGATGAGTGCCCTGCCCGAGGCGATTCGCGGCGTTTCCCCATGCAGATGGCAGCCTCGCTACTCGGCCCAGCGGGCAGACGGAGACGCAAGCAAGGTCGTCGGATGCAGGTCGTGAAGTGCCGGGCTTGCGGTGAGCACATCGAGGTCGACAAGAGTCTTGGCGTGATCGTCAGCGTCGAAGCGATGTCGAGCCAGTCACCCGGCCGAGGCAGCATAACTGAGGGCGGAGAGGTTGTGCACCAGTGCAGGCCTGGGACGTACAAGTCACCAGTCGGATAGGCGGGCAGCGTGTTTCGCACCCTGGCCTCATAGTGCGCCGGGGCCGGGTTCCCGTTCATCTTCGGAGAAATCTCGTGGCAGAGATCTTCCTAATCGTGCGCTCGCGCAGGCTTCTACGGTGCCATGGCGGCTGGTGGCCAAGCACACCGCTGGGGTGCTCCGCTCGGCCGCAGGAGATCAGGACCCCGGGGCGATCGTTGAGGAAGCTCAGCCCCTCCAGGAGCAGTCAGTATACGCGGTTGAAATCTGAAAGAATCCGACACAAATATGCAGCGAGACGGTGGTCGCACCCCATTCCGAATCGAGCTCGGACCCCAGCACGCCGTTCTCATGGACGCTCTGCCGGACGGTGTCCTTGTCGTGGATGATCGGGGCCTTGTCGTCTTTGCCAACAATCGGCTGGAGGTCCTCAGCGGGTATAGCCGTCATGAGCTGTTCGGAGCGCCTGTCGAGCTTCTTGTTCCCCAGCGGCTGCAGAGCCGGCATGTGCACGATCGTCAGAAGTTCCAGCAAGCCTCCAGGCTGCGACCGATGGGTGACGGCATCAACATCTATCTAAGACGCAAGGACGGATCAGAGCTTCCTGTGGACATTCAGCTCAGTCCGATCGAGATCTCGGAAACCAGAGGGACCGTGGCCTCGATCCGAGACCTCACGGAGCGTAAGACGATCGAGGCCGCCTTGCGTACCAGCGAGGAACGGTACCGCATGCTTGTGGACACCGCTCCAGTCCTTATCTCGACATTATCGCAAGAAGGCGCGTTTATTTCGCTTAATAGAGAGTTCGAGCGCATAACGGGATACAAGCGAGAAGATTGGATCGGTAAGCACTTTTCCCAGCTTGTGGATCCGACGTATGTTCCTGTCGGCTTCGAAAGACTACGACGGTTAGCCGAAGGGAGTTCTGTCGAAACACGAGAGGTAGGAGTTCGTACCGCGTCGGGAGATCGCCGGATCCTTGAGTCGGTCGCAGTGCCACTGGTGCAAGAGGGCCAAGTCGTCGCGGCCTTGGGCGTAGGTCGTGATGTGACGGAGATACGCGCTGTCGAGAGAGCCCTACGTGAAAGTGAGGTTCGGTTCCTCAGCGTCTTCGAGAATGCTCCCCTTGGTATTGTCCTCGTCGATCAAGATGACCTCATTTTGGAAGTGAACAATGCGATGTGCACACTTCTGGGGTACACCCGCGCCGAGCTGCTGGGCTCGGTCATCTTCCGCTTTGTCCACCCCGATGAGCACGATGACGCTCGTGCGCGGCGTCGATCCATAACTGATGGTGAGGTCGGACATCTTCAAGCCGAACGACGATGGCAGACGCAATCCGGCGATGTGATAGTCAGTACGATAACTGCGTCAATGATCCACGATGCAGATGGCGCGCCCTTCTGTGGCCTACTGATTGTGCAGGACATTACACAACGCCGGGCCTTCGAAGACGAACTTGCCAGCTTGGGCGTTGCAGCGAGGGAGACGCTTTCGTCTCTTACCCCGCGGGAGCGTGAGGCCTTGGCCCTCTTGTGCAAGGGGTTCAACGCCAAGGAGATCGCGGACCGACTGGTGGTATCAGTCCGAACGGTGGAGTCGCACATTGCGAGTTCGTACCGCAAGCTCAAAGTTCACGGCAAGGACGAAGCGGTGGCGCGCTTCAATCGGCTTACCGGCATTGTTGGTGAAGTCGAGTCGGGCCGATGACAGATTTCACGGGCCGGCGACTTGGCGTGGCTAACGCGCGCGGCAACCAGTTCGAGCCGCCGGACCACTACAAGGACGCAATCGTACGTCGCTGACGGTGCCCCAGGAACCCCCAAGGGGCGGCCCTGGCGCCTCTTGCGGCACGGGGGGGGAATAAACGGCACCTGCGGCGCCTCTGACGAATCTGTGAGCGCCTTCCCGTGGCCGCTGGAGGCTGCCACCAGCTCGTCCAGGGCCCGCCAGTGGCGGGGGTGGCGTAGCAGTTGCCGGCCCTCCACCGGGACGGAGCGGAGGTCGAGACGCGAGCCCCCTGGCGATCGTGGTCACACTCAGGGCCGCCAGGGCTGGCATAACCGAGCGGGCAAACGTCTCTCCGTCCATGGCACCGGAGCCGGAGTCCCACGCTCTCCATTCTGCCCGGTCGGCGGCGTTGCCCGAGCTGCGGCGAGCGGATGCTTCGGGGGTATGCGCGGCATTCCGAGCCGAGCTGCGCCTGACGTTAGAGGAGCTGGCTGGCGCAGCCCTCGGAGCACGGGCTCTCTTCGCCGTGTTGCCA
>DASPSK010000426.1:0-9854 GCA_035623975.1 Acidimicrobiales bacterium
CCAGCTGGCCGTCCCCCCTGGCGCTAAGCGTCCAGCTGCGCAGCCGGCGGTCGAAATACGGGTACAGGACGAAGGTGGCCCGGTCGACCATCGTCATCACGGTGTCGAGGTGCATGAAGGCGTGGCTGTGCGGGAGTTCGACCGCCACCTGCGCTCCTGGACGATCACGCCGGGGGAGGCGGGCAAGTTCCACGTCAGCCAGAACCGCAACCTGTGGGAGACCCTCGCCGAGGTGCTCGAGGTCGACGAGGTGAGCGTGCTCACGACCGACGAGGACATCCGGGCGGCCGAGCGCGAGCAGTGGGACGACGGTACGAACTACCTGGCGGTCGCCCCCGGGGTCGTCTTCGGGTACGACCGCAACGTCGCCACGAACACGATGCTGCGAAAGCACGGCATCGAGGTAGTGACCGTGGAGGGGGCCGAGCTCGGCCGCGGGCGAGGCGGCCCCCGCTGCATGGCCTGCCCGATCGAGCGCGAGCCCTAGGCAAGGGAGCGAGCCGTGTCCATTGACCTGCACGGGCGGAGCTTTTTGAAGGAGGCGGACTTCACCAAGGAGGAGTTCACCTCCCTCATCGATCTCGCCGAACAGCTGCGAGCCGACAAGGCAGCCGGAACCGAGGTGCAACGGCTCGTCGGCCGAAGCATCGCCCTCATCTTCGAGAAGACCTCGACGCGCACCCGCTCGGCTTTCGAGGTCGGGGCCCATGACCAGGGGGCTCATGTCACCTACCTCGGCCCCGACGAGTCCCAGATCGGTCACAAGGAGTCGATCAAAGACACGGCTCGCGTGCTCGGGCGGATGTTCGACGGGATCGAGTACCGGGGTGCCGCCCATGAGAACGTCGAGATCCTCGCCCGCTATGCCGGCGTACCCGTGTGGAACGGGCTGACCGACGAGTGGCATCCGACGCAGATGCTCGCCGACATGCTGACGATGCGAGATCACTGCGCACGGCCCCTCTCGGAGGTCGCCTACTGCTATCTCGGCGATGCCCGCAACAACACGGCGAACTCGCTGCTCGTCACGGGCGCCCTCCTCGGTGCGGACGTGCGCTTGGCGGGTCCCGAGGCGCTGCTTCCCTCATCAGAGGTGCGGGGGATCGCAGAGCGACTGGCGGCGGGCTCGGGGGCACGGCTGACGCTCACCGCCGACCATCTCGAGGCGGTCGCCGGGGTCGACTTCCTCTACACCGACGTCTGGCTCTCGATGGGCGAACCGGAGGAGCGATGGGGCGAGCGGATCGAGCAGCTCCTGCCCTACCAGGTGAACACCGAGCTCGTAAAGGCCACGGGCAACCCTTCCGTCAAGTTTCTGCACTGTCTCCCCGCCCTGCACAACCGGGGGACCGAGGTGGGTGAGTCGATCTTCGAGAAGTGGGGTCTCGACGCCCTCGAGGTCACCGACGAGGTGTTCGAGTCGGAGGCGTCAATCGTCTTCGATCAGGCCGAGAACCGACTGCACACGATCAAGGCCGTGATGGTCGCCACCATCTAGCTAGCTAGAGCTCACTGCACCCGAGCTGACGTGGACAACCCGGCGCAGCTGTGTGCACGCACGGCGCGAGCGGCCCCGCCGTCCCTGAGCTGGTCCTGCACGCGCAGTAGGAGCTGATTGGTAGCCCATCCTCAGCTGTAGGTGAGCTCGTTCGCCACGCGCCTTTGTACCGACGTGATGGTGCGGAACACCTCTTTCAGATGGCTGCGGGTGAGAGCGCTGAGCTCGGAGGGATTGACGAAATCATCCGGCTCGGTCCCGGCGACGATCTGGGCGATCTGGTGGTCGAGGCGAAGCTCGGATACGACATGGAAGGCTTCCTGCAAGGTCGAGGCGTCGCTCTCCTTGAGCGTTCCCGCCGCGCCCGCCGCTCGGAGGCGCTCAGTCGTCGGCGCGCTCGTGACGCCCGCTGCCATGCCTGCCCACCGGGCGAGGTCACAGATCGGCACGATGCCCCCGAGCTTGAGGTCGAGGTGCCCTCGGTGCTCGCCTGAATCTTCGATGACGAACCCTCGCAGGAACCCGGTCGGGGGCTTGTGCGCGAGGGCGAGACGGGCGAGGAGGCGAAGCAGCCGTTTGTGCTCGGAAGCCGACCGGAACGCCTCCGCCACGGGTACGCCGGTGTGAAGGCCGAAGACAGGGCGACTATCCGCAAGGACTGACACCATCATGATGGCGTTCTGTTGGTTGGGGTCCTCGAGCCACGACTGCGCGGCCTGCCGCCAGGAGTCCTCGGAGCGTATGAAGAGCGGGTCCGAAGCGGTAGCCCGATGGCTGTCGGCATGAAAGCCACAGGCCTCGAGCGCGCTCACGGTTGCAACAGCGAGGGAGCTGAAATAAGAGCGGATGGAAGCGTCCTCTGCTCCATCGAACCAGACGATGGCGCTGTCGATGTCGGAACTGGGAACCGCCTCGCGTCGAGCCTGACTGCCGAGGGCGAGCCAGGCGAACGGCACGGGAGGCTCGCCGGCTTGCTGGATCGAGAGCTCGAGGATGCGACGCGTGAGCGCATCCATCACGACCGAGAACGTCGCCTGGATGTCGAGCGCGGCGATATGGGCCTCGTGCATGGCGACGATGGTCGAAGGGAGTCGTCTTGCCGGTTCGATCAGGTCGGACAACGTCGCCGCCGCCGTGATCGCCTGACGCATGGCGAAAGACGTGCGGGTTTGGACCGCCACGAGATCGGAGTCTGCGACCACGCCGAGCAACTTTCCCGTGGCCGAGACCACGGGAAAGTGGCGAAACCCGCGATCGAGCATGTCAAGGAGCACCTCTCCAGCTTGCCGCTCCTCGGCGACGGTGAAGGCCGGATGCGTCATGGCCGCCGAGACCCCGTTCTCGACCGACAGTCCGCTGGCGATCACGCGGGAGCGAAGGTCTCGGTCAGTCACGATGCCGACCGAATCGCCGAGATCGACGATCACGGCGGTCGCGTTCGCAGCGGTCATCTGCCGGGCCGCCTCCCGGATGGTCGTGTCGGGAGTGACGACCACCGGTTTGGCGCGAAGCAAGGAGCCGACGGGTTGCTGCAGCTGCTCACGGTTCGGATCGGCCGCCCGCCGAATGCCGTGGGGGTCCTCGAGGAGCACTCGGGTGACGAACCGTAGGCCGGCGGGCCTCGCCAGCACGCCGGAGGCGACTTCGGCAGGGATCCGGTAGGTCAGGGTGTCCTCGGCCGCCCGGGCGGCGAATCCCGTCGGAAAGCCCGAGAGCATCGACGCGTGGCCGAACATCTCACCCTCGCCGATGAGATCGAGCACGCGCCCGTCGTGAATGATCTCCACGGCGCCGCTCCGGATCACCCGCAGGTACTCGTTCGCCTGCGCTTGAGAGAAGATCAAGGAGCCCGCCAGATGGAACTCGACTTCTGTGGCGGCCGCGAGATGTTCGACATCGGACGGATCGAGGTCCCCAAAGGGCGGGCTGAGGCGAAGGAAGTCGAATATCTCAGGCGCCGAGTTCACCATGTCACATCATCGCGTCCCGGAGAATGCTCAGGCCGGTCGAAAGGCCGGACTCTCGACGGATCTGTTGCCGTGCCCGGGCGCGACCGGGCGCTCTCGCAAATACGGCAAGGGGCGGTCCGGATGGGGACCGTCGATCTCGCGCCCAAGCCGGTGGCCATCGAAGATGGCGTCGCCGAGCACGCGAGGGGCAACACAATCGCCGACCCGGTAAACGCCCTCGACACCGGCGGCCAGCCGCGCCTCCTCTGGCGTAGCGGCGAGCTGCCGGTACAGGCCCTCGCGGGGGAGCCGTTGGGTGACGAGGACGACGGCGTCCACCGCCAGCTCGAGCGGTGCTTCGAAGGCGCCGGCACCGACGGCGAGACCCGGCTCGAGAGCAGTGAGCACCGTCTCGGTCATGATCTGCACGCCGCAGTCGTGCAGGTGGCGACGCAGCCTCGGTCCCTCGAGGGTCTCGTCGCAGATGGGTGCGACCCGCTCGAACGGGGTGGCAAGCACGACTTCGTGACCCTCCGTCTCGAGCAGCTCGGCGAGTCCGGCGCCGAGGAAGTAGCCCTCGCAGTCATAGACAAGCACCCGCGTCCCCTCTGGCCGCTTGCCCTCGAGCATGACCTGCTCCGGGGTGAGTACCCAGGGCTCGGCTGCGTCGGCACCGGGGATGGGACCGGCGGTCACGCCCGACAGCCCGTCGGTCGCCCAGTAGGCGCCGGTCGCCACGATGACGAGCTCCGCCCCATAGGCGAGGGCGTCGCTCGCGCCGAGCGGCACACCCGTGACGACCTCGATGCTCCGCTTCCACGTCTCCAGCTGCACACGCCGCCAATCCAGCACCCGCCCCCACTCGCCGAGCCCCGGCAGTCGGGGAATCCACCGGGTGACCCCCCCGATCTCCGCGGAGGATTCCACGAGGTGAATTCGGCGAAACCCCCGCCGCGCCAGCACGATGGCGCATTCGATCCCTGCCGGACCGGCGCCGATCACGAGTATGTCCCGGTCGGCGTTCGAGGCGGGAGTGAAGCGCTCGGGGTGCCAGCCTCGCCGGTACTCCTCGCCGGACGTGGCGTTCTGCGTGCAACCGAGGTGGCCCCCGTATTCGGCCCGCGAGTAACAGAAGTTGCAGCCGATGCACTCCCGAACGTCGCCGTAGCGTCCCTCCTCGATCTTGACGGGCAGGAAGGGATCGGCGATCGAGGGACGGGCGGCCCCGATGAGATCGAGCTCGCCGCTGCGTATCACGGCCGCCATGGTGTCGGGGTTCGTGAAGCGCCCCACTCCGACGATCGGCTTGGCGGTCACCTCGCGCACCCCCCGGGTCCAGTCGAGCTCGTAGCCCTCGGCGAAAAAGCGGGAGGCGGCCGAGTCGACCCGTGCCATGCCGGCAACGGCCCCCACGGTGACGTCCCACAGATCCACGAGGTGGTCCGCCATCTCGATGAACCCGAGACCCTCCTCCTTTGCGACCCCCCAGGGACCGAGTGACTCGACGGCGAAACGCGCTGCCACCGCGCAGTCGTCGGCGACGGCTGCCCGCACCTTCTCGAGCGTCTCGACCCACATCCTGGCGCGGTTCTCGAGGGAGCCGCCGTAGCGGTCGGAGCGATGGTTGAGCTGCGGGGAGAGGAACTGCAGCAGCAGGAAGCTGTGGGCACCGTAGACGTAGACGATGTCGAAGCCGACGTCCCGGGCACGGCATGCCGCCTCCACCCAGTCCTGTTGCACTCGGGCGATGTCGTCCCCGTCCATCTCCTTCGGCGTGCCGCCGGAGGGGTAGACGGCATTGGCGATCGCTGATGGGCCGATCGTCGGCCAGCGGGACTCACGGGCGAAAGCCATCGTCCCACCGTGGTGCAACTCGATGCCGGCGAGGGCACCGTGGGCGTGAACCGCCTCGCACATGAGTGCCAAGTTGGCGGCGTCGGCCTCGTCCCAGAACCTGGCCGAGACATGCGGCATCGTGTCGGCATCCGCGCTGACCGGGGCGTACTCCGTGCAGACAGCCGCCCAACCGCCTTCGGCCTTCATCCCTCGGAAGGCGGCCTGAGAGAACGGCTTCTCCGTGCCGAAGCCGGTGCAATGCGGCACTTGGTAAAAGCGGTTCCGCAACACCTTCGGCCCGATCGTCACCGGCTCGAAGAGGACGTCGTGGCGGGGGTTCCGCCGAGTCACGTGGAGTCCCGCCCCCCGACGGGCGCCAGCCGGCGGGCCTCCTCGCCGAAGAAGTAGTGCCGGGTGATGTCGGCCGAGTAGCGGCTCGAGGGAGGCGTGCGGCCGAGGGCTTCGGCCAGGGCGCGGATGTGGTGAGGCCCGGCGCCACAACACAGGCCGAGATACCTGACGCCGATCGCTTGGGCGATGCGCGCAAAGTCGGCGATCTCGAAGCGGTTGCAGGTGAAGGGGTCGAGGGCGACGGGAAACGGTCGCACGCCGAGCTGTGGGTCGGTGAGCGCCTGCATGAAGGGCTCACCGAAGTGCGTCCGATACGGAACCGGAAGGGCGGCCACCGGCACACGGACGCTCTCGCGGATCGGCTGCAAATACGGCAGCATCGTGCGCGGGCCGAGGCAACAGTTCAAGCCGACGACGTCGGCACCGGCATCCTCCAGTCGCTTGCATGTCTCTGCCGCGCTCCAACCTTCGCCCACACTCAGCGTCCCGGCGTCGGCGAAGTCGGGCACGAACGTCACGACAGCTGGGAGTCCCGTCTCCTTGATGACCTCACAGGCGAGGACGGCCTCCTCGCCAGCCGCGAATGTCTCGGCGATGATGTAATCGACGCCGGCCTCGACCGCCCAGGCCACCTGCTCGGCGAACATCTCCCTCACCTTCCGGCGAACCTCGTCGTCGGGGGCGTAGATGTTCGTGTTGGAGATGTTCCCGGCGAACAGCGCACCCGATTCTCTCGCGACGTGTTTCGCGATCTCGAGCGCCTGCCGGTTGAGGGGCTCGAGGACGTCCTCCCGGCCGATCGCCCGCAGCTTCTCGCGATGGGCGTAGTAGGTGAATGCCTCCACCACGTCCGATCCGGCATGGACGAAGTCCCGGTGCAGCTGGGTGATCACCTCGGGATGTTCGAGCACGACTTCAGGCACATAAGCGCCCGCCTGCAGGTACCCGCGGCGCTCGCACTCGAACAGGTAGCCTTCGGCGCAGATCACGGGACCTTCGGCGAGGCGCTGGAGCAAGCCGGGCGCGGCGGCTGCGAACTTGACATCCGATCGGTCCATCGATACCCCCAACTCGTCTCCCGAGTGCGTGTCACGAGAAAGCTAGCTGCAAGGAAATCAGTGAGATACTGAGGCGCTCACGCAGAGGAGGTAGCGCGGGAGCCCGCTCCCGGCTCCGCTGTTGCCAGCAGGTGCTCGACAGGGGAATCGAGCCGTTTCGCCTCGCCGCCACGCACGACGATGCGGGGTACGAGGAGCCGCTCGATCACCTCTGTGGCCCCGGCGCCGTCCGGTAGGTACCAGTGTCCCTCCCGGAGCTCGAAGGCTGTGAGGTCGGCTCCGAGCCCCGGCGTCACCGAACCGATTCGGCTCTCCCGTCTGAGCGCGTGAGCGGGCGCCGACGTGGTCGCCCGGACCACGTCTTCGAGCGGCATACCCACGTGCAGCAACTTGGAGAGCGTGGTCGCCTGGTCGTAGGCCGGGCCGTCGACGTTGTGAGCGTGCAGGTCGCTCGAGATCGTGTCGGGTGGGAAGTCCTGCGCCAGGGCGCTGCGCGCCACGCGGTAAGCGAAGCTTCCCACCCCATGGCCGATGTCGAACAGGACGCCGCGTTCGCGTGCCCGACGGACCTCGGGAAAGAGCGTGCCCCGCTCGTCGAGGATCCCCCCTTCGTTGCCGTGGAAGCAATGGGTGACCACGTCGCCGCTCGCGAGGTGACCCAAGAGCCAGCTGATGGGGGGGCGCATGTCGATGACGTGAACCATGAGTGGGAGACCGAGGGCGCCGGCGGCCTCTCGAGCCAGGCGCATGGCGGGCGCGGGATCGTCGCCCACCATCTGGTACCCGAGTCGGACCTTTATGCCGACGATGACGTCGGAGTGCTCCCGGGCCCGTGCGACAGCCTGCGCGGGGGAGGCCCACCGCAGGTCCTCGAGCTCCCCGACGAGGTTGGTGATCATTCCTTCGACGGCGATATGCAGGAACGCGAGGATCCTCGTGGCTGAGCGCTCGATCACGTAGCGGCGGAACCCCGGGAAGGTCTGGGCGCCCGAGGAGCCGGCGTCCACAGCGGTGGTCACACCCCTCCCGAGGCAGTACGTGTCCGGATCGATCCCGTAGTGGGAGACACCTTCGAACAGATGCGTGTGCAGATCGATGAAGCCCGGCGTCACGAGCAGGCCCGACAGGTCGAGTGTCTCGAGACCGGGTACTCGCCCGGAGGGAGCCATCTCTCGGGGGAGGCCGATCGTGGTGACGACGCCGTTGTCGACCTCGATGTCGGCGATCTCATCGATGCCCCGGCCGGGATCGAGCAGGCGACCTCCGGTCAGGACGAGACGGCTCACACCGGGACTCCCGCCTCAGGCCTCACGACGTCACAGCTCGGCCTGCGGTGAAGCGCCCCGGTGGCCCACAGTGCGTGGGCGAGCGCTGGCCCGAGGCTCACGCCGTCGCAGACGACGACGCCGAGAGCGGCACGGAGGTACGCCCAGCCGAAAGCTCGTCTTGGGCCTCGCGCCAGCGCCGAGCGATCTGGCAGCGTCGGTCATCGGTGTGGCAACTCCCGATGTGGATCCCCAGGCACGACACACGGTATCTGAGTCCCGGTCACCTGTAAGGCGCCCGTCGATCAACCCAATAGACGGGATGCCTCCGGCGCCGGTCGAGCGGCGAGGAAGGCGCGAAGGTCGTCTCCTGTCGCCGGCAGGATCTGATCCGGCAAAGGCATACCGACGGCGGCGAGGGCCTCGGCAAGTCCGAGACGCTCGCCCACGAGCACGACGTCGTAACCGCGGCGGGAGAACTCCTCTACCTGCTCGGCGACCTCCCGCAACAGGCTAGCGCCGAGCTCAACCGGGTAGTCCTCAGCCGGCAGCTGCATGACGCCCCATCCGGCCTCCGTCAGCACCGCCAGCCCGTCGATATCGCCGGCCGCCGGGTTGACGTGTCGGTCTGCCGTGAGGGCGATTCGAAACGACCGGGAGTCGCCTTCCATCAGGCGTCGAGAACGGCCTCGAGCGCCGCCCGCTCGGCCGCGTCGTCGTGGTCGGGGAGGGGTCGCGTGATCCCGACGATACGGGGAAGACGGACACCGCGAGCCTCGAGCTCCCACCGCAGTTGCTCCACGAAGATGCCCTCGCCGGCGGACAGCTCTCCCGAGCCGTCTGCCCAGGACGGACGGCCACCCCGCCTCGGGTCCGAGCTGGTGATGCACACGCCCATGGACGGGCTGCCCTCAACTCCGATGAGGACGACGTCCTCCCCCTCGTCGACGCGCACGGCGATGGCGGCCGCCACACCGGCGGCAATCCGTTGACAGTGCCGACGATAGGCGAGCGTGTCGTACTGCTCGCGAACCCCCCAGAACCGGTTGAGACCGGTGAAAGCAAGCTCTGGACACGGCATCTGCTCGATGCGCCAACCCCGGGAGCGGAGGAGATCCACCGCCGGGGAGTAGACGCCAGGACACACCGCCCCTCCGTCGACCTTGGAGTTCTGGTTCAACAGGCAATGGGCGACGAAGGCGACTCCCACGGGCGGAGCTTACCGGCCCGTGCCCCTTTGTCTCGGCACGAGCGTCGTGACCGTCCCGTGAGCGCCCGGCCTCAGCCAAAGAGGGCTCAGCACGGCTGGCGTTGACAAGCTGCTCGCGCAGCTGCTCAAGTCCTCTCAGGCAAGGAGGCTCGACCGTGGCTGAGGAGGGAGCTCGATGAAGGAATCGGTCACGCCGCAGCCGATCCTGACCCCTTTGACCGAGGCGGCCGTATTCCTCGTGCTCACGGTCAACCCGGGCGCCGAGGCAGAGCAGGCCACTCGCGAGCTCCTCGTCGAGGTCGCTGCTCTGACGAGATCGGTGGGCTTCCGCTCTCCCGAGGGTGCCCTCACGTGCGTGGTCGGCATCGGATCCCGGCTGTGGGATCGTGTCTTCGGGGCGCCACGTCCAGCCGGTCTGCGACCGTTTCGTGAACTGGCGGGAGCCGAGCACACGGCCGTCTCGACGCCCGGCGACCTGCTCTTCCACATCCGTGCTGGCCGCATGGACCTGTGCTTCGAGCTTGCCTGCCAGCTGACGGACCGGTTGGCCGGCAGGGCGGAGGTCGCCGACGAGGTGCACGGCTTTCGCTATTTCGAGCAGCGCGACCTGTTGGGTTTCGTCGACGGCACCGAGAACCCCGGCGGCGCCGCCGCCATGGCGGCCGTCCTCATCGGGGAGGAGGATCC
>DASPSK010000455.1:0-12488 GCA_035623975.1 Acidimicrobiales bacterium
GCCCTGCTGTTGCACTTCATCCTCGTGCCGCTCTTGCTCGTGCTGCTCGGGCTGTGCGTCCTGACGGTCTGCCAACGCTTCGTCAAGGTGTGGCATCAGGCGAGCGAACCGGCTCACGCCAACGCCGAGGACGGAGCCGCCCTTGCCGCCCTCGGCGGAGGTCCGCGCCCCCGCCGGGCGCGGGTCGAGTCGCGCTGGCGTGCCTGGCGGGATGCCAGCAGCGACCCGAACCGCCGGCGTCGGCATGTCACCGTTGCCAGCCGAGCCCGCTCCCGCAGACGCGAGGAGCCGCTCTCGATCCGGCTGCGGCAGGCATTCCAGAGCGAGCGCACGGGCACGAAGGCAGCCACCCGCATGGCGACTCGCTCCGGTCGAGCGCGCGCCGAACGGCGTCGCCAGGGTTCCGAGTCGGCGTTCCGGCGCCGCCTCGGGTCCGGCCGCTGATCCTCCGCCTTCCCCCATAGGTGGACCTGCCCCCCGAGGCTGCTGCGACCGGAGCGATGCCGGGTCACACCGTCCTCGGCCACAGCACGAAGTACTGGACGTACCGAGGGCTCTCGGCGGCTCTGCAGGCGATGCCGTCCCCGTTGGCCGACGGCGTGGCTACGGTGGCAGGACTGACGATGTCCGAGATGTGGCGGGATCGCCGGCCGATCATCCGCGCCAACCTCCGCCGCGTCGTCGGCCCCGAGCTCTCCGATGCCGCCCTCGAACGCCTCGTCATCAAGGCGTTCGATTCGTACGCCAAGTACTGGGTGGAGAGCGCCCGCCTCGTGTCGATGCGGCCGGCAGAGGTGTTCAAGCGCTTTTCCATCGAGGGCTTCGACCGGGTCGAAGAAGAGATGGCACAGCACCGTGGCGCGATCCTCGCCCTCCCGCATCTCGGCTTCTGGGATCTCGGTGGCGTCTGGTTGACGTTGCGGGGCTATCCGATGACGACGGTGGTAGAGCCTCTCGAGCCACCCGATCTCTTCGAGTGGTTCCGGGCCCAACGGGAGGCCCTCGGCCTCCGGATTCACACCTTCGGGCGGGAGACGTCGGGTCGTCTCGCCGGCGCGCTGCGCGCGGGCCACCTCGTCGGCCTCGTCGCCGACCGGGACCTCGTCGGCAACGGAGTCGAAGTCGAGTTCTTCGGTGAAGTCACGACACTTCCGGGCGGCCCGGCCGTGCTGGCGCTCCGGACAGGAGCGCCGCTCTTCCCCTCGGTCGTCTACCAGCGCCCCGGCGGAAAGGGCCACGGCGTCATCCTCCCGCCGCTCGAGATCGAGCGGTCCAGCGACCTGCGGGCCGACGTCACCCGAGTCACCCGCATGCTGACCGCCGTGTTCGAAGGCTTCATCCGAGAAGCACCCGAACAGTGGCACATGTTCCAGCCCAACTGGCCTTCGGACCGGGAACGGTATGGCTGACCGCCGGGTCGGCCCTCGGCGATCGAGGTCAGGCTGCTGATACGAAGGACCGTTCGAGCGCGTGGCGCACTTTGGGGGTGACCGTGAAAGAGTCGATGACCCTCGAGACGATCAGTCCGCCACCCCGGACTCGGAAGGTTGTGCCTTCGTCTGACCAGCTCAGGCGTACCGTCGCCGTGATCACGTTGTTGCGCTTGACCCTGAGCGTGGACGGCGAGATGGCGGTCACCGTGTAGGCGGGCCCCAGAGCCTTGGACAGCGCATGCTCGACTTCCTCGAGCGATTCCTCGTAGTTCACTCGAGTAGTGGACATCCTGAACACACCTTTCTTGCTAACGGGAACTTAAAACACTCAAAGGACTCTCGGCCGGGCGGCGCCAAGGAGGAAGAGGCCGGTCGCCCCACCGCCCTGGTCCCTCGGAGCAGACCGCAAGGGGCAGGCCTACAGCCAGCGAGCACGCCGGCAGGAGAACGCCTGACCGACATGGAATGCCTGACCGACGGTGTGCCGACCTCCGCCCCAGCCTCAGTCCACCCAGCCTCATTCCGCCCCGTGGGGGAAGCCTTCTAGCAGCCTCAGGCCCATCGGGACCACCTCCCGTCTCAGAGTGACGCCTCTCAACGGCAAACGGTAGGGCCGAAGGCCCATTTCCCTTGGGCCTCTGGGAGGTTGTTGGACGCGTGCCGACGAGGGAGCCCGGTACCTCGTTAGCCTCACCTCGGTGCGAGTGGCCATGGTGTGCCCGTACGACCTCTCGGTCCCCGGTGGCGTGCAGGCTCAGGTGCGAGGCCTGGCGGCGGCCCTGCATCGCGCCGGCGCCTCCGTCACCGTCGTGGCGCCCTCGGCCAGCGGCCGAGCGGCGCAGGAGAAGGCCGCTTACGGGTTCATCGGGGTGGGCAAGGCCATCGGCATCACCGCCAACGGCTCGAAGGCACCCGTCGCGCCCGGGCCGATCCCGATGGTCCGCACCGTGCTGGCACTGCGACGACTCCGCCCGGAGATCGTCCATGTGCACGAGCCCTTGGTGCCCGGTGCCTCCCTCGCCGCTCTCGTCGCCGGGCCGAGGCCCCTTGTGGCGACGTTCCACCGTGCCGGTTCCGATCGCCTCTATCGATGCGAGGGTCTCGCTCTTCGAGGCTTCGCCCGCAGGCTGGACGCCAGCGCGGCGGTCTCCGACGCCGCCCGGACGACGGCGAGACACGTGCTCGGCAACCGCCTTGCAGGCACCGAGGTGATTCCGAACGGCGTGGACGGCGAGCAGTTCCCGCACCGGAGGAACCTCGAGGAGACCGGGGGAGGGCACGGCGCCGACGGGCCGCTCACGATCCTCTTCGTCGGTCGGCACGAGGAGCGGAAGGGACTCGTCGTGCTCCTCGAGGCCTTCGAGATACTGCAACGGACCGCCTGCCCCGACGGGCTCGGCGCCTGCCGGCTTGTCGTCATCGGGCAGGGACCGCAAACACAGGGCCTGAAGGCACGCTTCGCAGCAGACGGCGCCATCGAGTGGCTCGGGCCCGTAGACGACGCCGAGAAGGCGCGCCAGCTCGGGTCGGCCGACGTCTTCGTCGCCCCGTCGCTGCGGGGCGAGTCCTTCGGTGTCGTCCTCCTGGAGGCCATGGCGGCGGGCGCCCCGGTCATCGCCTCCGATCTGCCGGGCTACCGCCTGGCGGCCGGCGAGGCCGCACGACTGTTGCCCGTCGGGGACGCCACCGCCCTCGCCGAGGCGCTCGCCGCCGTGCTCGGGAACGCCCGCGAACGGGCGCGGCTGGCGGCGTTGGGAGGTGAGCGCGTGCGGGCCTACTCGATGGATGCGATCGCCGAGCGATACCTGCAGCTGTACGCCAGCCTCGGGGCCCGCCGCCCCTAAGATCGGTCCTGTGCCGGCTTCGACGAGGTCCCGTTCTCGTCGTGATCGGCAGCGGGACGATGCCGGCGAGCGCCTGCGGCGCAGCCGGGAGGCCCAGGAGGCGGCCTACGAGGCTGCCAAGGTCGTGCTCCAGCGCGCTGCCGGCCGTCGCGATGCCGAGTGGAGGACGGCGGCGGAGGGGAACCGCCGCCGTGTGCGCCTCGTCCTCGCGGTCCCTGCCCTCATCGGGATCATCGTCCTTCTCCTCGGCATCCTCGTTCATCCGCTGCTCATCGTCGGCGGCGTGCTCCTCATCGGATGGGCTGTGTTCGCCATGGTCACCTGGCAGCGGGCGGCCTCCTCGCTGCTGGCTCAGCTGGGGGGGAGCAGCCCGACTGAGGCCACCGCCTCCGGCGGGCTGCGCCCGCTCGGGGCCGAGCGCCTCGTCGACTTGAGCGAAGGGCTGTGCGCCGTCCTCGGGCTGCCGGCCCCGCGGTTGGTGGTCTTGCCGGACGAGGTCCCCAACGCCATCGCCGTCGGGCGCCACCACGACGATGCCACCCTCGTGGTGACCGCCGGCCTTGTCGATCGCTTGGACCGGATCGAGCTCGAAGCGGTCGTCGCCCACGAGCTGGCGCACATCAAGCGGCTCGACGTCGCCTCCGGCGCCCTCGCGACAACGGTCCTCGGACGCCTGCTGGCGGCCCTCGGGGGTGCGCGGGCTTCGCGCTGGCTCGTGGGCCCGGATCGAGAGATCCGGGCGGACCTGGCAGCTGTGGCGACGACTCGCTACCCGCCCGGGTTGATCGCCGCCCTGGAACGCATCACCCTTGCCGGTGGGACGCGGCCCGCCTCCGTCGCTCCGGACGTGCTCGAGCGAACTGCGTTCAGTTGGCTCGTCCCCTTCGGCGACCACGCCGAAGATGCCGACGCAAGCGTGCGACTGGACGTGCTCAGGGAACTGTGAGGGCCCAAAGACCGTAGAATGGCGCTATGGGCTCGCCTGCAAGCGGTGATCGAACGGGGACGACGGACACAAGGGCCACCGGTACGGCGCGCGTCAAGCGCGGGCTCGCCGAGATGCTCCGCGGCGGCGTCATCATGGACGTCGTCAACGCGGAGCAGGCCAAGATCGCCGAGGACGCCGGCGCCGTCGCCGTCATGGCGCTCGAGCGAGTGCCGGCCGACATCAGGCGCGACGGCGGCGTCGCCCGCATGAGCGACCCGGCGTTGGTCGAGGGCATTCAGGAGGCGGTCACGATCCCGGTGATGGCCAAGGCCCGCATCGGGCACTTCGCCGAAGCCCAGGTGCTGGAGGCGCTCCGGGTCGACTACATCGACGAGAGCGAGGTGCTGACGCCGGCCGACGAGGCGTATCACATCGACAAGTGGGCGTTCCACGTGCCCTTCGTCTGCGGAGCGACGAACCTCGGCGAGGCGCTGCGGAGGATCAGCGAAGGAGCGGCGCTCATCCGCTCCAAGGGTGAGGCGGGCACGGGCAACGTCGTCGAGGCGGTCCGCCACCTCCGCTCGATCCTGGGCGACCTGCGTACGCTCGCCACCGTGCAGCCGGCCGAGCGCTACGGCTGGGCGAAGAGCCTGCAGGCGCCGATCGACCTCGTCGAAGAGGTGGCGACGACCGGACGACTGCCAGTTCCCTTGTTCTGCGCCGGCGGTCTGGCCACGCCCGCCGACGCCGCCCTCGTGATGCAGCTCGGAGCCGAGGCGGTGTTCGTCGGCTCGGGGATCTTCAAGAGCAGCGATCCTCCCCGCCGGGCGCGGGCGATCGTGGAAGCCACCGCTCACTTCGGGGACCCGGAGATCGTCGCCAAGGTGTCGCGGGGTCTCGGTGACGCCATGGCCGGCAGCGAGATCGCGGCGCTCGAGGTGAAGCTGGCCGAGCGCGGCTGGTAACCGCGTGCCGTCGACGAACACGGCGAGCTCGAGGCTCGAGACACGAGTCGGCGTCCTCGCGCTCCAAGGTGACGTCGGTGAGCATCTCGCCGTGCTCGATCGCCTCGCCGTCTCCGGCGTGCAGGTGCGGCGTCCGCTGGACCTCGAGGGCCTGCAGGCGCTCATCCTGCCGGGCGGCGAGTCGACGACGATGTCGATGCTGCTGAAGTCGTCCGGACTGCTGCCCGAGCTCGAGAAGCTCGTGGCCGACGGTCTGCCGATGCTCGGGACGTGTGCCGGCATGATCCTCTTGAGCCGGGAGATTCTCGACGGGCGAAGTGATCAGGTGGCCTTAGGGGCAATCGACCTCGTCGTGAGGCGCAACGCCTTCGGTCGCCAGCTCGAGTCCTTCGAGACGGACTTGGCGGTCGCCGGAGTCCAAGGTGGCCCGATGCACGCGGTGTTCATCCGTGCCCCGATCGTGGAATCGGCCGGCCCCGACGTCGAGCTGCTGGCGACCGTGCGCCTGCCGGCGGGAAGGGACGGGACGAGCGCCCGCGCCGTCGTCTGCCGCCAGGGGCCGGTCATCGTGGCTGCGTTTCATCCCGAGCTGTCCGGCGACGGCAGGCTGCATCAGATGTTGCTTGACGAGATCGAGGTCGAGGGGGACTGAGCGATGTCGGGTCATTCCAAGTGGGCGACGACGAAGCACCGCAAGGGTGCCGTCGACAAGGCCAGGGGCAAGCTCTTCGCCAAGCTCATCCGCCAGGTGGAGGTGGCCGCCCGTGAGGGCGGGGGCGACGTCAACGCCAACGCGACGTTGCGGACGATGTACACCAAGGCGAGGGATGCCTCTGTCCCGCTCGACACGATCGAGCGGGCGATCAAGCGAGGTACGGGCGAGCTCGAGGGCGTCCGCTACGAGCCCGTCGCCTACGAGGGCTACGCCCCCGCGGGCGTCGCCATGATCGTCGAGTGCCTGACGGACAACCGCAACCGCACGGGCGCCGACATCCGCTCGCTCTTCTCCCGCAACGGCGGGTCCATGGCCGAGCCCGGATCGGTGTCGTGGCAGTTCGACCGCAAGGGTGTCGTCGTGCTGCCGAAAAGTGTTGGCGAGGACGAGCTGATGAGCATCGCCCTCGAGGCCGGTGCCGAGGACCTCGCCGACGAAGGATCCGATTGGTTGCTCACGGCGGCGCCCTCGGATCTGCACGCCCTCAAGACCGCCCTCGAGACAGCCGCCATACCGATCGAGAGCGCGGAGCTCGAGATGGTGCCGAACACGCGTGTCGAGATCGACAACGAATCGACCGCCAAGCGGATCCTGAAGCTGATCGAGGTCCTCGAGGACCACGACGACGTCCAGAACGTCTGGTCGAACTTCGACATCCCGGACGAGATTCTCGAGAGCATCGAGGTCTGAGCTCCTTCCGGCACCGGTCTGGTTCGCGGGCGGAGTATCCGCGTGCGGGGCGCGGGCCGAGGTTACGATCGAACGGATGTTTGTCCTCGGCATCGATCCTGGGCTCTCGCGGTGCGGCTACGGCTGCCTCGCACGCGCCGAGCGGGGCGACCCGTTCCGGACGATCGCCGCCGGCGTGCTCACCACGCCGACCTCCGAGCCCGTGCCGACGAGGCTGGCGATGCTGCGGGCCGATCTTGTCAGCCTGCTCGACGAGCTCCGGCCCGACGTCATGGTGATCGAGCGCATCTTCTTCCGTTCCAACGCCCGCACGGCGATGTCCGTCGCTCAGGCGAGCGGCGTCGCCCTCCTCACCGCCGTCGAGCACGGCTGCGGCGTAGCCGAGTACACGGCCGCTGAGGTCAAGCTGGCGGTCACCGGTTACGGCAACGCCCCCAAAGAGCAGGTGCAGGCGATGGTGGTGCGGCTGTTGCAACTGCGCGAAGTCCCGCGTCCGGCCGACGTCGCCGACGCCCTCGCTCTCGGCATCTGCCACCTCGGCGCCACCGCCTGGGGGCGGGAGCGAGCGACGGTGAAAGGACTGGCGGGATGATCGGGTCCCTGCGCGGTACCGTCATCGAGCGTCGACCCGTCGGTGACACTGCCGTCGAGATCGTCCTCGACGTGGGCGGCGTCGGCTACCGCGTGCACGTCTCGCCGAGGCTGGCCGGCTCGTTCGGGACGATCGGGGTGAAGGGCATCGATGGCGGCGGTCCGCAGGCCGCCCTGTCGATCCACACCCACGTGCGCGAGGGTGCGATCACCCTCTACGGCTTCGCCGACGCCGACGAGCGGCGTGCCTTCGAGCTCCTGCTCGGCGCACATGGAGTCGGGCCCTCCCTCGCCCTCGCGATCGTCTCGATGCACGGACCCGACCGCCTCGTCGAGATCGTGGCCTCGGACGACATCGATGCCCTCACGCTCGTCCCCGGCGTCGGGCGGAAGACGGCCGTGCGCCTGCTCGTCGACCTGAAGTCACGTTTTGGTGAGCTCGACGGCGCTCTGCCATCGGCTGTGAGGCTCATCGGCGGCACGCCGCCGGCCTCGAACGAGGTGGCCGATGCCCTCGCCCAGCTCGGCTATGGTCCGGACGAGATTCGCGCGGCTGTCCGCGCCCTCCCGGCCGAAGGGACGCTCGAGGAGCTGCTGCGGGCGGCCCTGAGGGAACTGGCGCCACGGCGATGAGCCCTCGCAAAGAGGTCATCCGCGAGTCCGGCGTGGACGAGGACGCCCTCGCGAACCTGCCGCCGACGGCGGAGCGGCCACTCGACCCGGGCGCCGACGATGTCGAGGCCGCCCTCGAGGTGGGCTTGCGGCCCCGCCGACTGGCGGACTTCGTCGGGCAGGCGGATCTGAGGGAGCGGCTCGCCATCGTGCTCGAGGCGGCTCGCAAGCGGGATCAACCGGTCGATCACCTCCTCTTCGCCGGCCCCCCCGGCCTCGGCAAGACGACTCTGGCCGGCATCGTCGCCGCCGAGATGGGTGCCAGCTTCCGCGTGACCTCCGGTCCGGCGCTCGTGCGCACGGGGGACGTGGCCGCCATCCTCACCGACCTGCAAGCCGGGGACATCCTCTTCATCGACGAGATCCACCGCCTCGGACGCGCCGTCGAAGAGGTCCTCTACCCGGCGATGGAGGACTTTCAGCTCGACATCGTCCTCGGGAAGGGCCCGACGGCCCGCTCGCTCCGGCTCGACATCCCGCGGTTCACCCTCGTCGGTGCCACGACCCGCACGGGCCTCGTCACCGGCCCGCTCCGGGATCGGTTCGGTTTTGTCGCCAGGCTCGATCATTACCGCCCGGAGGAGCTGGAGGAGATCGTGCACCGATCTGCCCGCCTGCTCGCGACGGAGCTGACGGCCGAGGGCGCCGCCGAGATCGCCAGCCGATCCCGCGGCACACCCCGCCTGGCCATCCGCCTCCTCCGGCGGGTGCGCGACTTCGTAGAGGTCCGCGGCGAGGGCGTCGTCACCTACGGGGCCGCCCGAGAGGGTCTCGAGACCTTTGGCATCGACGAGCTCGGTCTCGACCGGGTCGACCGGATGATCCTCGAGGCGCTCTGCCGCTCCGCCGGGCGCCCGATGGGGCTGTCCCAGCTGGCGGTGAGCGTGGGCGAGGAGCCGGAGACAGTCGAGGACGCCTACGAGCCCTTCCTCCTCAAGACGGGTCTCGTTCTGCGCACGCCCCGCGGTCGACTGGCGACACCGGCGGCGTTCCACCACCTCGACCTCCCTGTCCCTTCCCATCTGGAGCTCGACGGCGCCGTCGGAGCCGACCTCCTCCACGGCCGGGCGGCGCGAGGTCGCGGCCGTCACGTTCCGGACAGCCCGAGCCTCTTCGACCCGGTGAGCGAGGAGCGTCCCTGCCCCTAAGAAGGGCGCCGCAAGGAGTAAGGTTTCGGTTCGATTCGAATCGACCCAGCGTAGGGAGCCGATGTTCTCGCACCTCAACCACGTAGGCCTGGCCGTTCACGGCCTCGCGCTCGCAGCGACAAAGACAACGAAGGGGAGTTCGTCTGCCACGCTCCTGCTCATCGTTGCCTTCGGTCTGCTCGTCTATCTCTTCGTGCTGCGCCCGCGCAGCCAGCGCATGCGGAGGATGCAGCAGCAGAACCAGGGAGCCGGCATTGGCGACGAGATCATGCTCTCGTCCGGCATCATCGGCCGCGTGACCGACATCGAGGGCGATCGCGCCACCATCGAGGTCGCTCCCGAGATCGAGATCGAGGTCGTGCGCCGGGCCATCAGCCAGGTGCTCAGCAAGGCTGAGGATGACGTGACGCTGGATGTCGCCCCTGACCCGGGCTATGACGCCGATCAGCACGAGCACGACGACAGCACGGAGGACGACGAGCCCGAGCCCGACGACGGCGCCGGCGACGAAGTAGACGAGTCGAGCGATGTTCCGAGCAGCAAACCGGGAGAGCCCGGCCCTGGAGCGGGCCTCGATCTCGGTCGGGAAGGACGCAATCGGTCATGAAGCAGCGCTCCTTGCTGGTGAGCGTGCTCCTCACGTTGTTGGTGTGCTTCGGAACCTTTGCAGGAGTCTTGGCGGCCCACTGGAAGCCGGTCCTCGGGCTGGACCTGCGGGGCGGGCTGTCGGTGACCTACACACCCAAGCCGTTGCCCGGGCAGAAGGTCACGAATGCCGAGCTGCAGGACGCAGTTCAGGTCATGAGCGACCGCGTGAACGCCCTAGGGGTCAGCCAGCCGAACATCTCGACGCAGGGCTCCAACATCGTCGTGCAGCTGCCGGGCGTGAAGAACGCCAGTGAGATCCTGAAAATCGTCGGGACGACGGCACAGCTGTTCTTCCGCCCGGTCATCGCCGGCGCACCTGCTTACACGCCGCCGGCAAAGACGAAACCCGTCTACAGGATCCCGCCTTCGCCCGCAACCACCTACGCCTGGACCGCTCAGTACGACACCGGTTCGGGGTCCAGCCTCTCCCTCGACGTGCCGCCGGCCTACCTCGAAGATCCGATCTACACCACATATGTCTCCACGCCTCCGGCCCAGGACGCTCTGTACGAGCATGACAACATCATCCTGAACGAGGACTGCAACGGCGCCACCAGGTGTGTGCTGGGTCCCTCACAGGCCACCGGCACCATCATCAAGAGCGCGTATGCGCAGGACACTTCGTCCGGGTGGGTCGTGGTCTTCAACCTGACCGGCTCGGGCAGCCCCATCTTCAATGACATCGCCCGCAAGTACTACGGGACCCTCGTCGCCAACGACCTCGACGGCGCCATCGTCTCGGCGCCCATCATCGAGGCGACGAGCTTCAATGGCTCGGGCCAGATCAGCGGGAACTTCGATTCATCGAGCGCCAACAAGCTGGCGCTCGAGCTCAACTATGGTGCTCTGCCCGTCGCCCTCACGCCGCTCACTTCCCAGGTCGTGTCCCCGTCGCTCGGCGCCGCGTCGCTGCACGCCGGCCTGCTCGCCGGCCTGCTCGGGCTGCTGCTCGTCATGGGCTACACGATCTTCTACTACCGCGCCCTGGGCGTCGTCGTCGTGCTCGGCCTGCTCTCCACCGCCGGGCTGCTCTACGCCATCATCTCCACCCTCGGCCACAAGGAGGGCCTCACCCTCGACCTTTCGGGCATCACCGGCCTCATCGTGTCGGTCGGCATCACCGTTGACTCCTATGTCGTGTACTTCGAGCGATTAAAGGACGAGATCCGGGCCGGCAGATCGATCCGATCGTCGGTCGACCGGGGGTTCCGGAGCGCCTATCGCACGATCCTCTCGGCAGACGCCGTCTCGTTCATCGGCGCCGCCGTGCTCTACCTGCTCTCCATCGGCGCCGTCAAAGGCTTCGCCCTCATGCTCGGCATCGCCACGCTGCTCGATGTCGTCACCGCCTACACCTTCACGCGACCCCTCGTGATCCTCCTCGGGCGCAACCGCGTCTTCACCGAGGCCCGCGGCCTCGGCGTCGCCCGCGGACTTGCCGTCTCGCCGACGGCCGAGGCCGCATGAGCGCCGGGACGTCCACCGCCGGCGCCGGGACAGACTCGGCAAGGGGCGGCCGCTTCCGTCGCCTCTACTACGGGCAGACGAAGTTCGACTTCGTCCGGCGCCGCCGCATCTGGTTCGCCATCTCGGGAGTCATCATCCTGGCGGGCGTGATCTCGCTCGCCACCCGAGGCCTCAACTACGACATCGAGTTCGTCGGGGGGACGTCCTGGACCGTGGCGGACACCAACGGCGTCGGTGTGACTCAGGCGCAAGCGGCCGTGGGTGCCGTCGGGCTGAGCCACGCCACGATCACGACCCTCGGCAGCGGCAGCCACACGCAGCTCGACGTCGAGGCGAAAGTCTCGAGCAGCGCCGGGGCCGTCAGCACGGCGCTGCAGAACAAGGTCACCGACGCCCTCGCCCACCTCACGCACACCTCCCCGAGCGCCGTCTCGGTGGAGGCCGTCGGGCCCACCTGGGGCAGTCAGGTCACCCACAAGGCCGTCGAAGCCCTCATCGTCTTCCTCATCATGATCTCGGCGTACATCTCCATCTTCTTCGAGTGGAAGATGGCGCTGGCCGCCATCGTGGCGGTCGCCCACGACATCCTCGTGACCGTCGGCATCTACTCGCTGACGTTCTTCCTCGTGACGCCGGACACCGTTGTCGCCTTCCTCACGGTCCTCGGGTACTCGCTCTACGACACGATCGTCGTCTTCGACCGCATACGGGACAATACGAAGGGATTGGGCGCCACCGGCAAGCTGAGCTTCAGCGACGTCGTCAACCTCTCGATGAACCAGACGCTCGCCCGCTCCATCAACACCTCCCTCGTCGCCATCCTCCCGATCCTCGCCGTCCTCATCCTCGGTGCGGACATCCTCGGCGCCACGACGCTGCAGTACTTCGGCCTCGCCCTCCTCATCGGCCTCACGAGCGGGGCGTACTCCTCCATCTTCATCGCCTCCCCGCTCCTGGCCATGCTGAAGGAGCACGAGCCCCGCTACGTGGAGATCCGCCGACGCTTGGAGGCACGTAACAGCGCCGTCCAGCTGCTCACCCCCGCCTTTGCCGCCGCCGGCTTCCTCGACGACGGGGAGCGGGGCACTTCCCGGCGCCAGAAGAAAGGACGGGCGCCCGTGCCGAGCGGCCCGATCCGCCCCCGCGGGGCCGGTCGCCCGAGCGTGCCCGAGCCGCTGCCGGCAGACATGGGCGCCTCCTACGAAGAGCTCGAAGACGTGCAGGAGGCGGCCGCCGGAGCCGCTCTCCGGCCGGCTGGGGCCGCTCGCGGGGACGGCAACCGGCCGCGCCAGCAGGCCAACCGGCCGTCGGGCTCCGGCCGGCCGGCCCGCCCGTCGGGCGGCGGTCAGCAGAACCGGCCGGCGCCGCGGCCGCGCAAGAAGAAGAG
>DASPSK010000485.1:0-2903 GCA_035623975.1 Acidimicrobiales bacterium
GCCGCGCCGGCCAGCTTGGTAGTCGGTTCCGGACACATAGGTCCGAAACCCACTACCACAGTGGGACGGGCCGGGTTCCGCGAGGCCGCGCCGGCGAGCTTGGTAGTCGGTTCCGGACACATAGGTCCGAAACCCCCTACCACAGTGCGATCCGGACGCCCTCAGGCGTCAATCTGGTCGCGATAGCGGCAACTTCCCCTTGACGTCGCGCGGCCCCGCAACGAAACTCAGCCGCGGGGGAAGTTGGTTGCCTCGCCGGGGAGCGGTTTCGCCATGCCGGTACATCGCGATGAACACTCACAGTGGACTGAGTGACCTCCTACCCCGCCCGCAGCCGTCCGCCCCTCGTGCCCGCCTTCGAGCGGCCGCGCCTGTCCGCCAAGCTCCAGCAGAGCTGGAACGTCCCCCTCACCGTCGTAGCGGCCCCCGCCGGATCGGGGAAGAGCTGGCTGCTCGCCGGTTTCGCCCAGGCAAATCACGGACCCGGTCGGACCGCGCTCTGGTACCAGGCGGATCGCGCCACGCTCGACGATGCCGGGTTCCTCCAGGACCTCTTCGAAGTACTCGAGGGCGCTGGCCTCACGTCGGGCACACCCCCGGTCTCGGTCGAGGCCTTCGTCTCGGGCGCACTCGGCAGTCGCTCGGAGGAGGCCATGCTCGTCGTCGACGACGCCCACGTGCTCGCCGGTTCCGGCGCCGAGTCCGCCCTCGGCGAGCTCGTCAACCACCTGCCGCCGTGGCTCCACCTCGCCCTCCTCAGCCGGCAGCCACCCGGCGTCGATGTCTCGCGATTGCGCGTGGCCGGTCAACTGCTCGAGATCGGCCCGGACGAGCTGCGGTTTCGCTCGTGGGAGGTGTCGGATCTGTTCCGTCGCCATCATGGCCACGACCTGCCGCCCGAGGAGATCGCCGAGCTGGCCCGGCGAACGGGCGGTTGGGCGGCGGGACTGCAGCTGTTCCACCTCGCCATCAAGGGGAAGCCCGTCGCTTACCGGCGTCAGATGCTCGTCTCGCTCCCGACGAGGTTGCGCACCTGCCGTGACTACCTGACAGAAAACGTCCTTGCCGGCCTGGAACGCGACCTGCGCGACTTCCTCATCGCGGCGAGCGTGCTCGGAGTCCTCTCCGGCACCACCTGCGACGCACTTCTCGAGCGTCACGACAGCCGAGCCGTGCTCGAGGAACTGTCCGACGGGCATCTTTTCCTCACCACCACCGACGGGGTCGCCTACCGCATGCACGACGTGCTTCGCGGCCATCTTGAGCAGCTGCTCTTCGAGCGCCTGGGGGACGAGGCAGCCGTCGCCCACTGCCTGCGGGCCGCCCGGATCCTGGAGGCCGAGGGAGTACTCGGTGAGGCGTGGCGGGCCTACTGCCGGGCGCAGGACTGGGACTCCGCCCAGCGCCTGTTGAACACCTCGGGCGGAGAGCTGCTGGACGCGGCGCCCACCTGGTGGGAGCCGTTGACGGGCGCCGTCGCCGGCAACGACGCCTGGGTTCTGTTGGCGCGGGCCCGCCGCCAGGTGTTAGCAGGACGCTGGCGTCAGGCTCTGGAGACCTTTCGCCGTGCTGAAGCACTCGCCGAGGTGCCTCGCCTGGCGAGGAGCTGCAGGGCGGAGCTCATGGCGCTCGAAGGCTGGGTGGAGCCCAGTTCCACGGTGCCGATCGGCTGGTCCGGGACGCTCAGGCAGGTGCTCACACTCGGTCCCGGGGCAGTCGCCTCGTCCCCCGTCGATGAACCTGTCGACCGGCTGGTCGCCGCCCTTGCCGCTCTGCTTGCCGGCTGTCCCTCGCGGACGTGGGAGTTGCTGTCTGACGGGCTCGACTCGCCGAACCCGTCCCTCGAAGCGTGGGGGACACTCGCGGCGGCGGCGGCGGGCTGCCTCCTCGGGCGCAGCGGGAGCCATGAGCTGGCGGCGACCGCCGTCGCCGACCTCGAGCCGACGTTGCCCCCTTGGATCGTGCGCCTTCTCGAGCTGCTCGCGGGTGCCGACGCCGCCCACGTCGCCACCGCGACGACGGACGCCTTCGAGGAACTGGCGGACACGGCCAATCCGTGGGCGGAAGTCCTCCTCGCCCTCGTGACGGGGACGGCCTGCTTGCTCTGCGGCGACGCCGGCGCCCGCCGGCACGCCGCCCGCTCCCTCGAGCTCGCGCAGGATCTCGGATCGCGGACGCTGCAGGTGTGGTCGTCGCTCCTCGTGGCCGCCGTGTCCGCGCGAGACGGGCTCCTCGAGGCGGATCGGCAATTGCGAGCGGCCGAGCGCAAGGGCCGAGCCATCGGGTGCCCGGGCGCCGTCTTTCTGGCCGAGCGGTTGCGGGAGGGCGGCGAGCCCACGAGTGCGGATATCGCGCCGGCTGGGCTGAGGGCCGCCGACGTGTCCCTTTGGCTCGCCGTGGCTGGGCGCCTGCGGCCTGGCAGCCGGGCGGGGGAGGGTCCTGGGGCGGGGGCCCCCGAAGGGCGGGCGACCGCCGCTCTCCAAAGGACAGCCGGCAGGCGGGCCCAACCCACCATGGCCGAGACCCAGAACGGGCAACGGCCCGCGGACGTGCGACTGCGCTGCTTCGGCGACTTCGAGCTGAGCGTCTCCGGGGTGCCAGTTGACATGTCCCGTGCCCAACCCAAGGTGCGGGCTGTCCTGCACGTGCTCGCCGTCAACGCTGGACACCTCGTGCATCGGGACCGCCTCGTCGCCGCCCTCTGGTCGAACAATGGCGAGGCGGCGACACGCAATCTGCAGGTGGCCGTCAGCTCGTTGCGGAAGTTCCTCGACGCCGCCGCCGGCAACGGTGACGCTGCCCGCTCAGCGGCGGTCGCTGGCCCGGGCGCCCTGATTGGGCGCCGCGGTGGAGGCTACGTGCTCGGGCTCACAACAGAAGAAGCCGACGTCCTTCATTTCGTC
>DASPSK010000010.1:0-21698 GCA_035623975.1 Acidimicrobiales bacterium
GCACGAGTCGCCGGTAACGCGCCACCTCGGCCTGGCAGGCGAGACAGGTCTCCACGTGGGCAACGAGCGGGGCAGCCGCCGGCAGCCCGTCGTCGAGGATGCGGGGCAGGTCCGAGGCCACCTCCGCACAGCTCACGACACCGAGGCGCCTCCGGGGGCGGGCGAGGCCTGCCCAGCTCCGGCCGGTGCTGACAACGGCGCCGGCCGCGCCGGCGAACCGCTTCACGCCGTGTGCTCCAGGGCCCTCGCGGGCGTCTCCGCAGCTCCGAGCGGCACCGGCTGCACATCCAGGTCGCCCGCCGGCATGTCCGCCCCTTCGGACCGGCGAACCGGGAACAACCGCTCACGCAACCGCCGGCGGGCGCGGTGCAGGCGAACCTTGGCGGCCGCCTGACTGATGCCGAGCTCCTTGGCGATGTCGCGGTGAGGCAGGTCGTAGACGTCCCGCAGCACGACGACGAGACGCAGCTGGTCGGGCAGCTCTGCGAGCGCCTCCACCAGGCGCTCGCGGTCCACGGAGGTGCTGGCGACCGATTCGGGGTTCCCGTCGGAGCGCTGCTCGATCAGCTGGGCGGCCTCGCCGCAGTCGTCGAGATGATCGCAAGAGGCCTTCTGGCGGCCTTTGACGAGCGAGGCGGCGCAGTTCACTGTGATCCGGTGCAGCCACGTCGAGAAACCCGCCTCCCCCCGGAACCGCCGCAGCCCCCTGAAGGCCCTCAGATAGGCCTCTTGCATGACGTCGCGGGCATCGTGCTCGTTGCCGACCAGGCGCAGGGCCAGGGCGTAGCAGGCCGGAGACGTGAGGCGGACGAGCTCCTCGAAGGCGACCGTGTCCCCGCCGCGGGCACGCTCCACGAGCGCCTCGGTCAGCTCGGCGAGTGCCGACCGCCCGGCGTCGAGGGGCTGGACGTCAACGACTCGGAGCGCGCTCACGACCGGCGGGACCGGGAGCCGTCGGAGCTCAGCGAGTCTCTTTGTGGAGGGTGTGCTGCCGATCCCAGCGGCAGTACTTCTTCATCTCGATCCGCTCCCGGTCGTTCTGCTTGTTCTTCGTCGTGATGTAGTTGCGACGCTTGCAGACCTCGCACGCCAGCGTGACCTGCACTCGCTTCTCGTTCTTCGCCATCTGTCTCGATCCTTCGCTCGCTGCGAATCGTTGCTACTGGTAGCGGCGGCGGGACTCGAACCCGCGACCCCACGATTATGAGCCGTGTGCTCTTACCAACTGAGCTACGCCGCCCTGGAGCCCGTAGCGGGCCCGAGGGAGCCCCCTGTCGGAATCGAACCGACGACACCAGCCTTACCATGGCTGTGCTCTGCCGACTGAGCTAAGGGGGCGACATCGCCCAGCGGGCATGTGCGCGCCGAGATCATACCGGCTCGGAGCCCGCGCATCGATACGATCGGCCGCCATGCTGCTGCGTCGGGCCGTCGAGAGCGACTCCGAGGCGATACGTCTGATCTACAACACCGAGGTGCTGACCTCGACCGCCACGCTCGACCTCGTGCCCCGCAGCCCGAGCGACCAAGCCGCTTGGATGTCGGCCCACTCGGGCGTCTACCCCGTGCTCGTGGCGGACGCCGAGGGAGTCGTGGCGGGCTTCTCGTCGCTCTCGGCCTATCGCCCTCGCCCCGGGTACGCCACGGCCGTGGAGGACTCGGTCTACGTGGCCGAGGGCTACCGGGGCCGGGGGGTGGGTCGACTCCTCCTGAACGGAGCCGTGGAGGCGGCCGTCAGCCACGGCTTCCATTCTGTGATCGGCCGGATCGTGACCGAGCAGATGGCTTCGATCGCCCTCCACAAGGCATGCGGCTTCGAGATCATCGGCATCGAGCGCGAGGTCGGGCGCAAGTTCGGCCGCTGGCTCGACGTCGCCCTCGCCCAACGCATGCTCTGAGCGAGATAGCCGACAAGCTCAGCCGGCGGCGTGACCGTGGCGCCCCGCCCCGGCCGAGAAGCGAGCGGCTCCCGCCACCGCCTCGCCCAGCACCGGCAGCCCCCGCCGCACCTCGTTGGCGAGAGCGGCCTCCTCGTCGAGTCCCTCCTGCTCGAGGACGCTGAGCCGATCCGAGCGCAGGCAAGCCTGCGGGAGGCGGGCCAGCTCGAAGGCCAGCGCCTGGGCGGCGGCCACAGCCTCCCCGGCGGGCACGAGCCGGTTGGCGAGGCCGATGGCGAGGGCTTCCTCGGCGCCGACGGCCCTGCCGGTGAGGATCAAGTCGAGGGCTCGGCTCGTGCCGATCAGGCGGGGGAGGCGGACGGTGCCCCCGTCGACGAGTGGCACTCCCCAGCGGCGGCAGAAGACGCCGAAGACGGCCGTCTCGTCGGCGACCCGGAGGTCGCACCAGAGGGCGAGCTCGAGGCCGCCGGCGACGGCGTGCCCGCAGACGGCGGCGACGACGGGCTTGGAGAGTCGCAGGCGGGTCGGGCCCATCGGCCCGTCACCGTCGGGCGCCACGCGGTTGCCGATCCCGGCGGCGATGGCCTTCAGGTCGGCACCGGAGCAGAACGTCCCGCCCGCCCCCGCCAGCACGGCGACGGCGAGGTGGCGAGATTCCTCGAAGGCGCGGAAGGCCGCCGCGAGGGCCTCCGCCGTCGGCCCGTCGACGGCGTTTCGCACCTCTGGCCGGTCGATGACGACGGTGAGGACGGGCCCGTCGGTGGAGACCTTGACGGCGCCTGCCGGATCGCTCTCAGGCGCCCGCTCGCTCACGAGCCGTCCCTTGGGACCGCCAGGCCTGCCACCACCCTGGCCCGGCGCAACTTCACCACCTCGTGCACGCGGGGACCGAAGGACAACAGGCCGACGGTGAGGAGCACCGCCACCGCCACCAGCAAGGCGAGCGGATGCCCTCCGATGTAGTCGAGCAGCTTCACTCCCCCCGGCAGCCCGAGGTAGGACATGACGGCCGAGAGCACCACGAGAACGGCGCGCAGGCGACCCTCGGCGATCGGGGCGAGAAGGACGACCCCCCAGACGAAGTACCACGGCTGGATGACCGGGCCGAGGACAACGACAGCCAGCATCGTGAGGCCGATCGCCCGCAGGCTGCTGATGCCTCCGTCGGAGCGCAGCAGCAGCCAGATCGCCACCACGGCGGCGGCCGCCAGGCCGATCCCGTGGGCGATGCCGACGATGGTGCTCGTGTGGTCGCCGAGTCCGACGGCGCTCACGATCCTGCCGGCGAGGCTGCCGATGCCGGTCGCCGGGTCCATCCAGGAGGTGACGCTCCCGGGGGTGAGCAGGGAGCCCACCCACCCCCAGCCGATGCCGACGGCGTAGGTGACGGCCACCATCGTGACGGCCGAGGCAGCCAGTGCCTTAGCGGTCGGGGCGACCCGTGCCCTCCAGGGGACGCCGATGCCCGCCCAGTCCCACCCGATGTAGACGACGCCGATGAGGGCGGGCACCTTCACGAGGCCGGCGAGCGTGCAGAGCATGACGCCGAGGAGGGGGTGGCGCTCCCGGGCGAGCGCCAGGCCGGCCACGAGCAGGCCCATCATGATGGCGTCGTTGTGCTCGCCTGCGACGAGGTGGAGGAGCACGAGCGGGTTGAGGGCGACGAGGACGAAGGCCTTCGCCGGGTCGCGGCCGTAGCTGCGCGCCAGCCGGGGCGTGTAGATCCCGAGGAGCACCACCCCGAAGACGGCGAGGAGGCGAAACCCGATGAGGGCGAGCAACTCGATCGTGGCGGGGTTCGACGTCAGGTGATGGACGAAGGCGACGGTGCCGCCGGCCGCCGCCAGAAAGATCGGGCCATAGGGCGAGGTGACGCCCGCCCACCAGTGGTCGACGAGGGTGGCGTAGGGGTTGCCGCCCACGCCGAGGATCGAGGGCGGGTAGATGTAGGGGTTCATGTTGTGCGTCATCTCCTCGCCCTGGGCGACGTAGCTGAAGGCGTCGTGGCTGAAGAGGGGCGCCACGACCAGGAGCGGGAGCAGCCAGGCGATGAACACGGGCACGAACTTGCGGATCGGCGTGCCGGGGTGATGGCGCGTCAGGCGGGCGAGGCTCATCCAGGCGCGGATCATGAGGAACATGCCGGCGTACACGGCGACCACGCCGATGAGCTCGTTGGGACCACCCGTGCCGGTGCCGAAGAACCAGAGGCGCACCCCGAAGGGGATGGCCGGATCCCCGAGGGTCGACAATGTCTGTTGGTCGAGCGTGAAGGGCGACGTGGGCTGCGAGGCGCCCCAGAGGACGAGCAGTGAGCCGAGGGCACCGATCAGGCCCGGCCAGAACAAGGCCCGCCCCAACCGGGTCTCTCCCGGCACGAACGGCTCGGCCACCGGCTCGGGCGTGCGCAACCATCTGAGGCGCTCCACGACCCGGCCGACGGTCGACTCGACCCCGGCGACGGCGCTCTTGCGACCCGGCGAGGTCGTGTGGCCGCCCAAGCGTTCCGAGGTCCTCATGTCGTCCTGTCGCGTTCCCGATGTACGCCGTGGCATCCGGCCGTTGCAGTCGAGACCGGGACCCGGCCGCTCGAGCACGGAGCTTCCTGCGGATGGACGCCGGAACGGGCTCGGCCGCGCCCGCTTCGGCACCTGATGCTACCAGCGGGTCGTGCCCGGTCGCAGGCGAGGTGGCGCCGTAGGCTCTGTCGTGCCCGCGACGGAGAACGCGCCGAGCCTGCCGTGGGCGCGGGCGGATTGGGGGGCCGCCGGCCTGCTCGTGGGGCTGCCGGCCGTCGTGCTCGCCAGCGCCGCCGCGGCCGGCTATCCGCTCATCACCGGCGACGACGTCGTGCAGAACTACCCGCTGGAGTACCTCTCGGGGCTGGTCCTGCGCCACGGCCACCTGCCTCTCTACGACGCCTTCCTCTGGTCGGGGACGCCGTTGCTCGGAGGCACCAACGCCCATGCCCTCCTCCCCATCACGATGCTGTTCGCGCTCCTGCCACCGCTGGCGGCCTGGGTGGTCGGCGAGATCGCCGTGTTCTCGGCGGCGGCCGTCGGCTGTCAGCTCTTCCTGCGGCGCACCGGCTGCGGCTCGCTGGCGGCCGCCCTGGCGGGAGCCAGCTTCGGGCTGGGCGGCTTCGTCAGCTCCCAGATCGTGCACGTGGACTTCGCGGCGGCGGCGGCGGCGCTCCCGTGGATGCTCGTAGCACTCCATGGCCTCGCAACGAGGCCGCCCTCCTCCCGCCGCTCCCACTGCCTCCTCCTCGCGGGGACGCTGGCGTGGATATGCCTGTGCGGAAGTCCCGACATCGTCATCGACACCGTCGTCGTCTTCGCCGCCTACCTCGTCCACCTCGTGCTGCAGCCGCTCGCCGCCGAGCGCCGCCTCGCCGGGCGGGTGCGGCTGTGCACCTGGGCGGTCGCGGGAGCCGCCATCGGCGTGGCGATCGGCGCCCTGCAGTGGGTGCCGTCAGCCTCCTTCGTGTCCGCCTCCGAGCGGGCCCACCCGAGCTTCGCCTACATCTCGGGTGGCTCCCTCGACGGAGCGAACTTCCTCGAGCTCCTCGTGCCCCACGTCCTCGGGGGCGGCTTGCTCGGATCGAGAGCCTTCGGGGGCACCTTCCCCCTCGCCGAGGTGGACGCCTACCCGGGCGTCATCGCCCTGGCCGGCCTGTTCGCCCTGCTCGTCAGCTGGCGTCAGGCCGACGCCTGGCGCTGGCGTGTCTGGCTGGTCGTGTGTGCCCTCGCCCTCCTGATCGTCTCGGGCGACCACACCCCCCTCGAGCACGTCATCGCCAAGCTCCCGGTCATCGGCGACCAGCGCCTGCCCAGCCGGGGCCTCATCGGCTTCGCCCTCTCGGTCTCGCTCCTCGGCGGCTACTTCCTCGACTCCCTGCTCGCCTCGCAGCCGACACGACGCCAGGTCGCCGCCGGGCTCGTCCCCCTGGCGGGGATCCTCGGCGTCGTGCTGGCGACGGTGATCACGGGCCGGCCCGCCGGCGGCGCTCTCGTCGCCCACGCGGGCACGGGATGGACGCTGCGTGGCGTCATCCCCGATCTCCTCCTCAGCACGCTGCTCGCCGCCGCTGCCGCCGCCCTCCTCCTGTTCGGCCGTCGACTGCAGGGGCGGCGCCGGACCTTCGTGGTGGCAGCGCTCGTGGTCGTGGACCTCGTCGGCTTCGACATCAACCAGTCGTCCTTGGCGCCGGAGTACGCCTCCGCCCTCAGCCCTTCGGATCACGCCGCCGTGGCGGCCCTGTCGGGAGCCGGACGGTACCTCGTCGTGGACCCACAGCTGCGGCACGCTCTGGCGCTCGACCAGGTCGGGGCACCCGATCTCGGCGTCATCTCCGAGCTGGAGGATGCCGGCGGGTACGGGTCGCTCACGTGGGGCCCGTACGCATCGGCCACCGGGACCCACATCCAGGACGGCGTCTTGGAAGCTGCCCTCGCAACCGGCACGCTCTCCACGCTCGGGGTGCGAGCCCTCCTCACGCTCCCGAGCGAGCTCGTCAGCAGCGCCAACGGCTCGACAGGTAGCTACGCGGTCGGCTCCGGCACATCCATGGCGCGCTGGTTCGGGGCCCCGGTGACGGTGAGCGAGATCACCCTACGCGCCGTCGGAACCGCGCCGGGGGTGTCCCTTCACGAGTTGGCACAGTCGCTCGAGCTGCTCGGCGACGGCGGCAGGCGAGTCACGACCGCGGCGGAGGCGGCCGAGGTCCGGGCGGGCGGGGCGGCCGACGACGAGGTCACGGTCCACTTCGCCCCGCCGGTGACGGCCGTCGGGCTCGAGCTCGGTGGCAGCCCCCTGCACACGTCGCTGCGGATCACCGAGCCAGTCGTACGGCCTGAGGGACAGGCCCCTTTCGCCACGGGTGGCCTGCTGGCGGCGGCCGTCGGCGGCCGAGGCTGGACGGAGGTGGCGGGCGTGGCGGGTTTCTCCGTGCTCGTCAACGGCGCCGCCGCCCCGCCCTACCGGGTGACGGGCGGCGGGGCCGTCCGGGTGCTCTCGAGCGACCCCCTCACGGGCAGCGCCACGGTGCAGGTGAGCACGCCGGCGCCAGCGGCGCTCGTGCGGACGGTCGCCGACGTGCCGGGGTGGCACGCCAGCCTGGAGCACGCCGGGCGGGAGTCGCCGGCCGCCGTTCGAGACGACGGACTCGTGCAGAGCGTCGCCGTGCCGGCCGGGGAATCCACGGTGACGTTCGTCTACGTGGCTCCCGGCTGGGCGACCGGTCAACTGCTCGCCCTCGGCGGTGGGCTGGCGGTGGCCGGGCTCCTCCTCGCCCCGGCGGCCGGGCGCGTGCGCAGGCGACGGATCAGCGCGGCCGGTGTTCGGTCCCCACCCCGGGCGTGACGAAGAGGGCATGGCCGGGCTCCAGCACGTCGACGGTGTGCCAGACGGCCTTCGGGTTGATGACGGCCTCACCCGGGCCGAGCTCGAGGCGATGCTCGCCGGAGTCCAGCTCTTGAATGAGGGTGCTCCGCCCATCGAGCTGCACGACCAGCTCGTCGCCGGCCGGGTGGCGTTCCCAGGAGGTCCAGGTCGCCGCTTGCGGGCTCATGACGACGAGCCTGCCCTCGGCGCCGTCGCTGGCCGTCGCCCGCTCGTAGCCCTCGAGGTACTCCTGTGTCCAGGCGAAGTCCGACAGCGGCCTCGCGCTCGACCCGAGCCCGAGGTGGACGAAGGTGGAGGAGAGGTCGAATTTCTCCGGTGACGACATGGCTACCTCGCTCGCCTGGGACAGCTCTTGCGGTGGGCCGGGAAGGATTCGAACCTTCGAAGGCTGCGCCGACAGATTTACAGTCTGCTCCCTTTGTCCACTTGGGTACCGACCCGCGGCCTGACACCATAATCGAGCCTCCGCACACCGAGATCGGCGCGGCGCCGGGCTCGGGGCGCTTCGCGCTAGCTTGCTTCGGTGCCGAGTTTCGACGTCACCTCCGAGGTCGACCTGCAGGAGGTGCGCAATGCCGTCGACCAGGCCTCACGCGAGGTGGCGACGCGCTTCGACTTCAAGAACACGGGTGCCTCCTTGGAGCTGAAGGACCATGAGATCACCCTGCACGCTCCCACGGAGGACCGCCTCCGCGCCCTCGTGCAGGTGCTGGAGGAGAAGCTCGTGCGCCGCCAGGTGTCGTTGAAGGCCGTCTCCCTCGGCAAGATCGAGGAGGGCTCCAGGGGCGCCGTCCGCCAGGTGGCGACGCTGAACGCGGGCATCTCGTCGGATCACGCCAAACGCATCAACAAGATCGTGAAGGATCTCGGCCTCAAAGGTGTCAGCTCCCAGACCCAGGGCGACCAGGTGCGGGTGATCGGCAAGAAACGCGACGATCTCCAGGCCGTCATCGCCGAGCTGAAGGCAGCCGACTTCGACATCCCGCTGCAGTACGGCAACTACCGGGACTGAGCCGGGGACCGAGCCCGGCTCTCAGCCTCCGGCCGGCCTGATGGCCCGGGCTACTCCTCCACCGGGTGTTCGGCCGCCCGGGTCCGCAGCTCTTCGACGACGGCCGGGTCGGCCAGGGTCGTCGTGTCCCCGAGCGCCCGGCCCTCGGCGACGTCGCGCAGCAGCCGGCGCATGATCTTGCCGGAACGGGTCTTCGGGAGGTCGTCGGTGAACACGACGGTCCGCGGGCGTGCGATCGCGCCGATCTTGGTGGAAACGTGGCGACGGAGCATCTCGCCGTGCTCGGTGCTCGCCTGTACGCCGGAACGCAACGTCACAAAGGCGATGATCGTCTGGCCCGTCGTCTCGTCGGCGGCACCGACGACGGCGGCCTCGGCGACGCTCGGGTGATCGACGAGCGCCGACTCCACCTCGGTCGTCGAGACGCGGTGACCGGAGACGTTCATGACGTCGTCGACCCGGCCCAGCAGCCAGAGGTAGCCGTCGCCATCGAGCTTGGCGCCGTCGCCGGCGAAGTAGCGGCCGGGGAACCGGCTCCAGTAGGTCGCCGCGTAGCGCTCGGGATCCCCGTAGATCCCCCGCAGCATGGCCGGCCACGGCTGCGGCAGGGTGAGGTATCCGCCCCCTCGCCGGATCTCGGCGCCTGCCTCGTCCACGAGCTCGGCGGAGATGCCGGGCACCGGGAATGTCGCCGAGCCCGGCTTGAGCGTCGTCACTCCGGGCAAGGGGGCGATCATGATCGCCCCGGTCTCGGTCTGCCACCACGTGTCGACGATGGGGCAGCGCCCTCCGCCGATGTTCTCGTGGTACCAGATCCACGCCTCCGGGTTGATGGGCTCGCCCACCGAGCCGAGGACGCGCAGGCTGGTGAGGTCATGGGCGGCCGGGAGGTCGGCCCCCCACTTCATGAACGTCCGGATCGCCGTGGGAGCCGTGTAGAGGATGGTCACGCCGTAACGCTCGATGATCGACCACCAGCGGTCGCGAGCGGGGTGGTCGGGCGTGCCTTCGTAGAGCACGCTCGTGGCCCCGTTGGCGAGCGGTCCGTAGACGATGTAGCTGTGCCCGGTCACCCAGCCGATGTCGGCGGCACACCAGTAGACGTCGCGCTCGGGCACGTGGTCGAAGACGTACTTGTGGGTGTAGGCCACCTGGGTGAGATAGCCCCCGGTCGTGTGCATGATGCCCTTCGGCTTGGCCGTGGTGCCGGAGGTGTAGAGGAGGTAGAGGAGATCCTCGGAGTCCATCGCCTCGGCGGGGCAGTGCGCATCCTGCGGGGCGACGACGTCGTGCCACCACAGGTCTCGGCCCTCGGCCATGGCGGTGTCGCCGGCAGCGTCACCGAGGCGGCGCACGACGATGACATGCTCGATCGAGGCTGCGCCGCCGTCGAGGGCGACATCAGCGCTCACCTTCAGGCGCACCGGCTGCCCGCGGCGCCAGCCACCGTCGGCGGTGATGAGGACACGCGCCTCGGCATCCTCGATCCGGTCGCGTAGGGCGTCGGCGGAGAAACCCCCGAACACGACCGAGTGGGCGGCCCCCACCCGGGCACATGCGAGCATGGCGACCGGCAGCTCGGGGATCATCGGCATGTAGATGGCCACGCGATCGCCCCGCTCGACGCCGAGGCTTCGCAGGGCGTTGGCGCAGCGGCCGACTTCGTCCAGCAGCTCGGAGTAGGTGATCGTCCTCGTGTCGCCCGGTTCGCCCTCGAAGTGGTAGGCGACCTTGTCGCCCCGGCCGGCTTCGACATGGCGATCGAGGCAGTTGTAGGCGACGTTCAACCTGCCTCCGACGAACCACTTGGCAAAGGGGAGCTGCCAGTCGAGCACCTTCTCCCATGGCTCGAACCACGTGAGGGCCTTCGCCTGCTCTGCCCAGAATCGCTCCCGGTCGGAGGCCTCCTCGTAGATCGCCGGCGTGCGGACGAGTGCCTCCGACCGGATCCGCTCTGGCGGCGGGAACACCCGCTCCTCCGCCAGGTAGTCCTCGATCGTCGCCCCCTGCTCGCCGTTGTCCCCATCGGCCGTCATCCGCCAGACTTAGCCCGGCAGGCCCGCAAGTGTCAATGTCGTACCGGCGTCCACATCCTTCCCGGCCGGGCTGACAAGATGGGTCCCAATGGCCTCGGACCGTTGCACCCTGTCGTGCACCCCCGTCGCCGTACCTCTCGGGGGGCGCGTCGTCGTGGCCGGAGACCTGTTCCTCACCGCCTTTCCCACGCGGACGTCGGCGGCGGCCTCCCGCGAGCTCGCGAGGGCGATCGAGGGCATCACCGGTCCGGGAGTCCTCGTCGTCGCCGGCAACCTCTTCGAGCTCTCCAACCAGCCGGCCGAGGAGCTGCGAGCGGCGCTGCGGGCGCACTCCACCTTGGCAGAGGTCGTGAAGGCCTGGGGCAGGCAGGACGACCACCGCGTCATCCTCCTGCCGGGCACCCGGGACCGGGCCATCTGCTACGACCCGGCGACGATGGCGTCGGCTGCGGCCGCCGGCTTCGAGGTGGCGCTCTCCGTCGATCTCGGCGTCGAGACGGCCTCAGGCCGGCAGCTCGTGCGCGTCGAGCCGGGATGGCGGTTCGACCCGCTCAACTCCTTCGCCGATCCGACCGACCCGCGGGACACCCCGCTCGGCCACCACGCCGTCTACGACTTGTTCCCGGCGATCAAGTCCGCCAAGACGGGGTGGCTCGAGGGCATCGACCGGTTGGCGGATCCGGCCGGCTTGCCCCGTTTTGTCACCTCACGGCTCATGTACCGTCGCTTCGGGCGCTACGGCTGGTTGCTGCTCCTGCCCATCGCCGTCGCCGTGCTTGCCCGCATCCCCGAGGTAGCCCTGTTCGGCTCGCTTCACATCGCCCACGACCTGAGGGACGTGACCATCTCTCTGGCGCTCGGGCTGCTGGCCGTCGCCGTCCTCCTCGCCGTCGTGAACCACAGGGTCTGGGCCGGGCCCGGGAGCGCCTTGCTCGGGCCGCCCGGAGACCACGCCAATGACTCGGCGCGCGACGCCGCCCGCAGTTTGGTGGCGGAGGGATACGCCGGGCTTGTCACCGGTCACACCCTGCGAGCCGAGCTGGCGAGGGTGGGGACGGGTTTCTTCGCCAACACCGGTGCCTGCGCCGAGGTCGTGGAGGAGCGTGCCGCCTTGTTGGGGATGCCGCCCGTGTTCGTGCGCGACGAGCAGTTCTCCTTCGTCGAGATCGACGCCGGCGCCCGCTCCGGCGCCGAGGCCAATCCGGCCGCCCCGCCCGCCGGGGGGCGAGCGCCCGGTGAGCTCGAGGCCCGCCTGCACCTGTCGCGCCAGCAGCGGGCGGCCGGCAGCCGCCTCGAGCGCGTGGCCGCCGGCCGGCGGCGACCGCCCGTCGAGCTCGCCGTCGTGGCCTCCTTCCCACTCGGCGCCAGCTGGCCGCCCATCCACGACCCCACGCGGCACCGCAAGCTCATCCGCCGCCTCGCCGGTGCCGTCGTGCTCTTGAGCGGCATCCTCGACCTCGTCACCGCCCTCGTTCCCGTGCAGGTGAGAGGTCATCTCCACCCCTACCTGGGCTACATCCCCCTCGGCGCCAGCGAGGCGGCCGGCGCCCTCGACGCCGTCTTCGGCATCGCCCTGTTGCTCCTCGCCCGTGGCTTGCGCAGGGGCCAGCGCCTCGCCTGGGCGGTCTCGGTCGGCATCGAGGCGCTCACGTCGGTTCTCCACCTCGTGCGCGGGGGTCAGATCCTGCCCGCCCTCGTCGCTCTCGCCGTCGTGGCGGGGCTCGTCTGGGCGCGGGACTCCTTCCGCGGGCGCTTCGACCCGCCCTCCATGCGGGCGGGCTTGTGGACCCTCGTCGGCGGTGCCGTCGGGGTGACGGCCTTCACGACGTTCGCCCTCTGGTTCGGCGTCGCCTTCTACCGTCGGTCCCACCACCACACGAATGTGCAGTCGCTGCCGCTGCGCTCGGCCTTCCTCGACGCTGCCGGTGGCCTCATCGGCGTCAGCCCCGTGCAGCTGCCCGACACCGTGGCCGACTTCCTCACGCCGGCGCTGCTGGCCGTCGGCCTCTGCTTGGCGGCGGTCGGTCTCCTGCTCGTGTTCCGTCCTGTCGTCGACCGCCGGCTCTCGCGGCACCCGGGCAGCGCCGGTGCCGCCACGGCCGGCTCGGCCGCCGGCGCCGCCTCCGCCAACGCCGGCGCGGGGTACCCCCTCACCGCCACCGCCGGCCACGCGGAGGCGGAGGCGGACTTCGAGCGGGCGAGAGACATCGTCAGGAGGCGAGGCGGCACCCTCGACTACTTCGCCCTACGAAGCGACAAGCAGCACTACTTCGACCGCGACAGCGTCGTCGCCTACGCCATCCGATCGGGCGTCTGCCTCGTGTCCCCCGATCCCGTCGGACCGCCGGAAGAGCGAGAACGGCTCTGGGCAGGCTTTCGCCGCTTCGCCGACGAGCACGGATGGGCGATCGCCGTCCTGGCCGCCGGCCGGGAGTGGCTGCCGATCTACCGCCAGTCGGGCATGCGCGACCTCTACATCGGCGACGAGGGGGTGGTCGACGTCCGCAAGCTGTCGCTCGAGGGCGGATCGAAGAAGGGCCTCCGCCAGGCTGTCAACCGCATCGCCAAGTACGGCTACACGATCTCGTTCCACGATCCGGCCCACGTGGACCCCACCCTCGCCGAGGCGCTGCGGTCGGTCATGACCCAGAGCCGGCGGGGCGGCGTGGAGCGGGGCTTCTCCATGACGCTCGGTCGCGTCTTCGACCCGCGCGACGAGGGCCTGCTGCTCGCCGTCGCCTCGGACCCCACCGGCCACCCGGTGGCGTTCTGCCAGTTCGTGCCCGCCCCGGCGATCGACGGCTACTCGCTCGACCTCATGCGGCGGGACAACGGCGACCACCCAAACGGGCTCTTCGACTTCATCCTCGTGCGCACGATGGAACACCTCCGGGAGACGGGACATACCGGGCTCGGCCTCAACTTCGCAATGATGCGGGCGGTTCTCGCGGGCGAGGCCGGCGCAGGCCTCTCGGTCAAGGTCGAGCGCTGGGTGTTGCGCCGCATGTCCGACACGATGCAGATCGAGTCGCTCTGGCGCTTCAACGCCAAGTTCGACCCCGAATGGCAACCCCGCTTCGTCGCCTGGGACTCCGCCGAGCAGTCGCTCGGCGCCGCCCTCGCCATCGCCAAGGCGGAGAGCTTCTGGGAGCTGCCGATCATCGGTCGATTCCTCGTGCCGGCCGCACCGGAGGAGCCGGCGGCGGAGAACCCGGCCGACTCCGCGGTGAGCGGGGCCTCCAGGCGCTGAGCCTTGCCGGCCGGAGGCTCCGGCCGGAGGTCGGCCTGCGAGGGAGGGCTCGGCCGCCCGGCAGCCGGCCCGGCTCAGAACAGCAGCTTGGCCGCGTGCACGAAGTCGAAGAGGGGCGCCGGCCAGATGCCGAGCACGACCGTGAAGCCGACCGTGAGGAACAGCCCGATCTGGGCGCCCAGAGGTACCTCGACTCGCTGCCGGTCGAAAGCGGGCGCCGGCAGCGCCGCCGTCACCGTGGCCACACCGGTGGCGGCAATGGCCACACCCCCGCCCCGCCCTGCCGCCATCGCCGGCGACTCGCTGTCGAGTGGCGGCGGACCCACCGAGGACGCCTGGAGCTCGCTCTCGCCCGCGGCGGCACCGCCTGGCATGGCCGCCGCGACGCGGGCCTCGCTTGCGGCCGCGCCGGTTCCGTACATGAGGAAGACCACACGGAGGTAGAAGGCGGCCGCGATGGCTCCCGAGAGCATGGCGAGCACGGCGAGGGCGTAGGAGTGCGCCTGCACCGCCGCCTCGACCACGTACAGCTTGGCGAGGAAGCCGGTCGTGAACGGCACTCCCGCCTGGGCGAGGAGAAGGACCGCAAAACAGAGCGCCAGGACGGGCTGGCGGCGGCCGAGGCCGCGGTAGCTCTCGATCTCGTGAACCTTGTCGCCGCGGGCACCCATGAGGGTGATCACGATGAAGCTGCCGAGGACGAGGAAGGCGTAGACGAAGACGTAGTAGAGGCTGGCGGCGATCCCCGAGGCGATGGCCGCCTGCAAGCCGAGCAGGATGAAACCCGCGTGGTTGATGGAGGAGTACGCCAGCATCCGCTTGATGTCGCGCTGCACGAGGCCGAGGACGGCACCGGTGAGGAGCGTGAGGATGGCGACGACGAACAGGAGCGGCTTCCAGTCGATGGCCAGGGTGCTGAACGAAGAGAAGAACACCCGCAAGAGGGCGGCGAAGCCTCCCACCTTTGCGATCGCCGCCATGAAGCCCGTGGCCGGGGTGGGCGCTCCCTGGTAGACGTCCGGCGTCCACATGTGAAAGGGAACGGCGGCGATCTTGAAGCCGAAGCCGACGAGGAGGAGGGCGAGGCCTGCCAGCAGGAGCCCGTTGGAGGTGAGGACGTTGCTGGCGAGGAAGGAGGCGATCTCCGCCAGGTTCGTGGAGCCGGTGGCGCCGTAGGTGAGGGCGATGCCGTAGACGAAGATCGCCGAGGAGAACGCCCCGAGGACGAAGTACTTCATGGCCGCCTCGCCCGACTCCTGCCTGCGCAGGTCGAGGCCGGCCAGGATGTAGAGCGGGATCGACATGATCTCGAGGCCGAGGAAGATGACGATGAGGTCGTTGGCGGCCGCCATGAACATCGCCCCCGAAGCTGCCAGCAGTGCGAGGGCGTGGTACTCGGGCCCGTGGATCTCCTCGCGGCGCAGGTAGCCGTCGGCGACGAAGGCGGCCACGATGAGGATGCAAGTGGCAAGGACGACGAAGGCGACGGAGAAGCCGTCGATGGCGAGCGACTTCGCCACCGCCGCGAAGGGGCCGTGCAGCTGGACGACGTGCCAGAGGACGAGAGAGCTCACGAGTGCCGCCACCGAGATGGCGACCGACATGGCGGTGTAGACCACCGTCGGGATCTGGCGGACGGCGAGTGCTCCCGTCATGAGGAGGGCGAGGGCGCCGCCGAGGCAGATGAGCTCCGGCATGATCGCCGTGTAGTCGATGTGCGGGGTGTGGATGAGCACCGAGGCGAGGAGGCTCATGGTGAGGCGCCCCCGCCGATCGACTTGAGGGCGACTTTGACCGCTGGCTGGCCGACGGCGGGCACGTGGGCGTGCCCGACCAGTTCGACGTGGTTGACGAGGAGGTCGACCGACGGCGTGATGCGGGAGAGCACGGGCCCCGGGAACACGCCGAGGAGCACGATGAGGCCGATCAGCGGGGCAAGGTAGGCCGCCTCCTTCCAGCTGACCTCCTTGAAGTGGGCCTCGGCGGGCGTCGGCTTGCCCTGGAACACCTGCTGGTAGGCCCAGAGCAGGTACACCGCCGCGATCACGACTCCACCCGTGGCTGCGACCGCCCACCATCGGTGGGTGAGGAACGTGCCGGAGAGGATGAGGAACTCACCCACGAAACCGCTCAGACCGGGGACCCCGATCGACGCCAGCATGACGACGGTGAACATGCCGGCGAGCACCGGTGCCTTCGCCTGCAGGCCGGTGAGATCTCTCGTCGAGAAGCTGCCGGAGCGCCGGTAGATGAGGGCGATGAGGAGGAACAGGGCCGTCGTGTAGATGCCATGGTTCACCATCTGCAGCACGGCGCCCGACAGAGCCGGCCCGGTGAGGGCGAAGGCGCCCACGACGATGAAGCCGATATGGGCGAGCGAGGAGTAGGCGACGAGCCGCTTCAGGTCGCGTTGGACCGCGGCCACCACCCCCCCGTAGATGATCCCGATGACGCCGAGGGTCAGCAGGAGCGGGGCGAGCGTCACGACGGCCTTCGGGAAGAGCTCGAGGTCGAAGCGGACGATGCCGTAGGTACCGAGCTTTGCCATCACGCCGGCGAGGATGACCGTCCCGGCGGCGGGCGACTCCCGGTAGGCGTCGGGCGACCAGGTGTGGAACGGGAAGATCGGCGCCTTCACGGCGAAGGCGGCCGTGAAGGCGAGGAACAGCAGGACACCGGCGGTGTCGGAGAGGTGAGTGGAGGCAAGCGCTCGGACGTCGAAGGTCGTGACGCCGGTCTGCCCTGCGTGGATGGCGACGAGGGCGAGGATGCCGACGAGGAGGAAGGCGGAAGCTCCGAGGGTGTAGAGGAAGAATTTGGTGGCGGCGTACCCTCGCCGCTCGTGGCCGAAGCCCGACATGATGAAGTAGACGGGCACAAGGGTGAGCTCGAAGAAGAGGAAGAAGATGAGCAAGTCGAGGGAGAGGAAGCTCCCGAGGCAGCCCGCTTCGAGCAGGAGGAGCCAGGCGACGAAGGTGGCGTCGTTGCGGCGGGGGCCGGCGCCGGCGAGCGCGATCGGGAAGAGCAGCGCCGTCATGAGGACGAGGAAGAGCGAGATGCCGTCGACGCCGAGCGTCCAGCGGATGCCGAGCGACGAGATCCAGGCATGGCTGGACACGAGCTGAAAGCCGCCCGAGCCGCTGGCGAACTTGGCGAGCACCGCGATGGCCACGGCGAGGGTGGCGAGCACGCCCGCCCAACCGATGACTTGCACGAGACGCCGTTCGATCTGGGCGTTGGAGGAGGCGACGAGGGACGCGGCCAGCGGGAGCACGACGGCCGCTCCCGCCGGCAGGAGCACGAGGACGGTGAGGTAGGGGAAGCTGCTCATCACGCCGCCCGCACGACGATGTAGGCGAGCACGATGACGAGCCCGCCCATGAGCCCGAGGGCGTAGTTGCGCACGTAGCCCGTCTGCAACCGCCGCAACCGCCGGCCGCTCGTGGCGAAGAGGGCGGCGACGCCGTTCACGGCCCCGTCGATCACCTTCGTCTCGACGTCGTCCGATGTCACCTCGGCGAGCTCCGTCGAGGGGCGGGCGATGAAGCGGTCATAGGACCAGTCGATGTACCAGGCTCGCTGGAGGAACGACGGCTCGAGCTCCGGGTGCTCGGCGCTCCGGCCCCACCAGCCGAGGGCAATAAAGACCCCGAGGAGGGCGAGCACGGCGTCGCCGATCGCAAAGGCCCACTGCTCGAGTGTGGAGAAGTGGAGGTGGAGTAGCTCGGCGCCCACGACCGGGCTCAACCACCGCTCGAGGAAGTCGAGCGGGTGAAAGGGAAGGTTGATGATGCCGCCGATGACAGCGGCGACGGCGAGCACCATGAGCGGGAAGGTCATGACCCAGCCGGGGTCGTGCGGGTGGAGCGCCGCGACGTCATGTCCGTGCGGCTCGCCCGGGGCGTTCGAGCCGGCCGCGTCGCCCCCCGAGGCGGCGGCCAGCCGCCTGCCGTCGCCGCTGCGACCGGCCTCGGACCATCGCTGCTGACCGCTGAAGGTGAGGAGGTAACAGCGTCCCAGGTAGTAAGCCGTCAGCAGGGCGGTCAGGGCGGCGACGGCGTACAGCACCGGGCTGAGGGCATAGGCGTTCATGAGGACGTCGCCCTTCGACCAGAAGCCGGAGAGGGGCGGCACGCCTCCGATCGCCAGCCATCCGATGAGGAACGTGACGCTCGTGATCGGCATGAGCTTGGCAAGGGCGCCGAATCGTTTCGTGTCCTGCTCGTCGTTCATGGCATGGATCACCGAGCCGGCGCCGAGGAAGAGAAGAGCCTTGTAGAAGGCGTGCGTGAGCATGAGGAAGATGGCGGCGACGTAGGCGCCCACTCCGGCGGCGAGGAACATGTAACCGAGCTGGCTGATCGTCGAATAGGCGAGGATCTTCTTGATGTCGTCCTGGGCGCAGGCGATCGTCGCCCCGATGAAGGCGGTGGCGGCGCCGATGATGGCGATGACGTGGGCGGCATCGGGCGCCATGTGGAGGATCGGGGCGATCCTGCACATGAGATAGACGCCGGCGGTCACCATCGTGGCCGCGTGGATGAGCGCCGACACGGGGGTGGGGCCCTCCATGGCATCGGCCAGCCAGGGGTAGAGCGGCAGCTGGGCCGACTTGCCGACGGCGCCGAGGAACAGCAGGAGGGCGATGGCGGTGAGCGAGGGCGCGCCCACCCGCCCGAGGGCGGAGAAGACGGTCCCGTACTGCAGGCTCCCCGTCCGCTCGAAGATCAGGAACATGGCGAGGAGGAAGCCGGCGTCGCCGATCCGGTTGAAGATCATGGCCTTCTTGCCGGCACTGGCCGCGCTCGGGCGCTCGAACCAGAAGGCGATGAGGAAGTACGAGCAGACGCCCACCCCCTCCCAGCCGAGGAACGTGAGGAGGAAGTTTCCCGCCAGCACGAGGATGAGCATGGAGGAGACGAACAGGTTGAGGTAGAGGAAGAACTTCGAGAAGTGCCCGTCGTGCTCCATGTAGCCGATCGAGTAGAGGTGGATCAGCGTGCTCACGCCCGTGACGAAGAGCGCCATCGTCATCGAGAGCGGGTCGATGAGGACTCCGGCGGTGACGTGCAGGCGATCGACTGAGATCCACGTGTACCACGTCTGTGTGTAGGACCGCGCGTCCGCCGCTCGCCCGAGAAGGCCGGCAAACACGACGACGGCCGACACGAACGACGCCAGCACCATGATGGTGGCGAGCCATCCCGCTCGGGGGTTCCCGAGCCTCCGCCCGAAAGCGGTGAGCACGAGGAATCCCGCGAAGGGGAAGAGCGGAATAAGGAAGGCGACCTTTAGCACGCGGCGCCTCAGCCCTTCAGCACGTGGATGTCGTCGGCGGTGGCACCGACGCGGCGGCGGTAGATGGCCACGATGATGCCCAGCCCGACCACGACCTCGGCGGCGGCCACGACGAGCACGAAGAAGACGACCGCCTGCCCGCCGATGTCGTCCAGCTCCCGGGCGAAGGTCACAAACGTGAGGTTGGCGGCGTTCAGCATCAGCTCGACGCACATGAACATGACGAGGACGTTGCGGCGGACGAGGAGGCCGATGGCGCCGATGGTGAACATGGCGGCGGCCAGGGTGAGGTACCAGGCGGCGCTGACGGTCACGGTCGGCTCCTCTCGTCGCTGCGGCCGGCGCTCACGCCCGACCGTTCTTCCTCGCCCCCGCCCTCCCCGGCGGCTTCGGCCCTGCCGTCGCTGCCGGGGTCATCGGGTCCGGGGTCATCGGGTCCGGGGTCATCGGGTCCGGGGTCATCGGGTCCGGGGCCGTCGCCTCCCGGGTCGGCGCCTCCGCCGACGTCGCCTCCGGGGCCATCGGGCCCGGGCTCGCCGGCCCCGCCAGGAAGGGCACTGCCGTCGGCCTCATCGGCGATGGCCGCCGGGACGCTCTCGGCACCGCGAGGACGGCGGGCGAGGGCGACGGCGCCCACGATGGCGATCACGAGCAGGGCGGAGGTGATCTCGAAGGGGAGGAGGTACGTCGTGAAGATGGAGGCGCCGAGCACGTTCACGTTCGGCTTGCCAGGCTGGTTGAGTGCGCCCGCCACCGCCTGGGCGCCCGTCGGCCAGCGCCCGCGGCCGAGGAGGATGACTTCGACGAGCACGAGCACCCCGAGGACGAGGGCCGTGGCGCGCTGGCCCTTCAGCGGGTCGGCGGCGATCGCCTCGGCGCGGTCGACGCCGAGGAGCATGATGACGAAGAGGAAGAGCACCACGATGGCGCCCGCGTACACGATCACCTGAACCGCCGCCAGGAACTGGGCGTTCTCCTCCACGAAGAGGACGGCGACGCCGAAGAGCGTCATCACGAGCATGAGGGCGGAGTGCACGGGGTGGGTGGAGACGACGACGCCCACCGAGCCGACGATGCAGATGGCGGCTGCGATCGCGAAGGTGATCGTGTCGGGCAGCGTGGCGGTGGCAAGGAGGAGCTGCACGGCCCTCAGCGCGCCCTTCCGCCGAGGCGACGGGAGATCTTCTCCCGTTCCACGACGCGGACGGAGATGTTGCCCGTGGCGCCGTCGTCCCGCTTGCCGCTCTGGCCGCCCTCCGGAGGGCGCACGCCGTAGCCGAGCTCGCCCGACCACTGCACCTCCCCCTCGTACTCGGCCGACCCCGACGGGGAGGTCGCCCGCATCCACCCGGAGGTGTGCCGGTCCTCTCCCTTGCGCCAGTCCTCCCAGGGCTGCTGCTGCGGCTTCCCGTCATCGGCGACGACGAGCTCGCGCTTTGAGTAGATGGCGTCTGCTCGATTCGTGAACGAGAACTCGAACATCTTGGACTCCGTGATGGCTTGCGTGGGACAGGCCTCGACGCACAGGTCGCAGTGGATGCAGCGCAGGTAGTTGATCTCGTAGACGAAGCCGTAGCGCTCTCCGGGCGAGACGGGCGCCTCGGGCGGGTTGTCCGCCCCGCGGACATAGATGCAGTCCGCCGGGCAGACGGCGGCACACAGCTCGCAGCCGATGCACTTCTCCATGCCGTCCTCGTAGCGGTTGAGGACGTGGCGGCCGTGCAGGCGGGGGGGTTTCGGCTCTTTGGCCTTCGGGTACTGGGTGGTGACCCGCGGCTCGAACACCTGCCGGATCGTCACTTTGAACCCTCCGAACAGCGGCGGCAGCATCAGCTGTCACCCCCGGGCGTGTCCTCCGTGAGGAGCGAGGTGACGAGCACCTGGCGCGGGGGCGGACGCATGCGGTCGCGCCCACCTTCAGCGTCGAGGATCTCGCGGCGCCGCCGGCTCACCTGGCGGGATCGCTGCAGGACGAGGCCGACGGCGGCGCAGGCGAGGAGGACGGCGACCCCCCAGAGGCGGCTCTCCTGGATGGCGGCGATGATGAGCAGCCAGCCGAGCGAGAGCGGGATGAGGAACTTCCAGCCGAAGTCCATGAGCTGGTCGTAGCGCATGCGGGGAAGGGCGGCCCGCACCCAGACGTAGCCGTAGAGGAACACGAGCGTCTTGCCGGCGAACCAGAGGATCGGCCAGAGCCACCGGACGACGTGGAAGCCGGGACCGTCGGGCCCCCCGAGGAAGAGCGTGACGATGACGGCCGACATCGTGATCGTGTTCATGAACTCTGCGAGGAAGAAGAGGGCGAAGCGCAGCGAGGTGTACTCGGTGTGGAAGCCGCCGACGAGCTCCTGCTCGCCCTCGCTCAGGTCGAAGGGGGGACGCTGCAGCTCGGCCGTGATGGCGACGAGGAAGACGACGAAAGGCACGATCCCGGTGCGGAACACGTTCCAGTGCAGGACGCTCGAGGCCTGCACGTCGACGATCGTGCGCGTGGAGAGGGAGTGGCTCTCCAAGATGACGGCGACGATCGACAGGCCCATCGCCGCCTCGTAGGAGATCATCTGCGCACTCGCCCGCACCGAACCGAGGAGGGGGTACTTCGAGCCGGACGACCACCCCGCCAGCATCGTGGCGTAGACGGCCACCGAGGAGAGGGCGAGGAGGAAGAGGATGCCCATGGGCGGATCGGCCACCTGCAGCTCGACGATGTGATGGGCGATCCTGACGACACCGCCGACGGGCACGATGGTGAAGATGAGCAGCGCCGGCAGCAACGCCAGGGAGGGCGCCAGCTTGAA
>DASPSK010000107.1:0-7017 GCA_035623975.1 Acidimicrobiales bacterium
CGAGTCGAGGGGCACGCCCGCAAGGGCGAGCGTCAACAGGGTGACGCCGTTGTCGCCCCCGCTCGAGTCCGGAATCCCGAAGTCAGAACACGGGAAGTTGAGCGACGCCAGCTCGGTGCACCAGGCCGCTTGGGCACCGGCGGCCCCACTGTTGGCAGGCGTCGTGGTGAGCGGGATCGAATCGAGCGGCGTCGCCCCGAGCTCGATCGAGTCGAGCGGGATCGAGTCGAGCGGGCTCGACGCCAGGTCGAGGGATCCGAGGTCCACCGAATTGAAATTGGCGTCCGCCGTCGGATTCGTGACGACGTCGGCCAGCGTCACGGATTCCAGGGGAGCCTCAGCGTACGGGGTGCCGGCGAGGACACCCTGCCAGCCCGTGCACGTCGGACCCGACGCCCCGCAGCCAGCAGGGTACGTGATGCCTATCTCCGACAAGAGGGTCTCCGACAGGGCCTGAGCTGCTGCTGCGAGGCCGGATGGGGCGCCGGTACCCGGGGCGGCGATCGAGTCGAGAGGGATGGAGTCGAGGGGGATCGAGTCGAGGGGCGCCGAACCGAGGCCGATGGAGTCAAGCGGGATGGAGTCGAGCGGCGCGGAAGCGGCATCGTCGGAGCCCGTCGGGGTGTCCACGCTGGAGGCGGGCACCGCAGAGGCAGGGACGGTCTCGACGCCGGCCACGGTCGGTGAGCTCGCCGACAGCGTGGCGGTGACCGTGGCGCTGCCCGGCGTCAGGCTGGCGGAATACCAGTTCGCCACGTTCGCTCCCGGCGTTGCCGGAGTGCCTTCGTGCTGGCCGAGGATGGCGTAAAAGGGCCCGGTCCCGACGTGACCGACCGAGGCGGTGTCACTGCCGCCGCTATAGCTGACGGTGACGGTGCCATCTCCGGCGCTATCGACAGACATGGTGATGTCGTAGGTCACGCCGGTCGCCGGTGTGTTGGGAGAGAGCACCGGCATGATCTCTCTGGAGGCCGAGACGCCGATCCCGCTGTCGGCCCAGATCCCATAGTTGCTGTCGGCCGGATTCAGGTCTCCCTCGAGGGTGATATCCCCCGTAGCGCCCGCCAACAGGACCGCAAAGGCGCTGCCGTTGGATTGGACGCCTTCGACGCTCGTCTGGAGCTCGAAGGGAGCCGAGTAGTCGTAGCTTGACTGTATTCCGGTGAACTCGTTGTCCCCCTTCGTGCCCGCCATCTGCATGGGGGAGAACAGGTCCGAGTTCGTCTCGAAGGTCAGATCCGGTGGCTCGTCCGTCCAGTCGGCCGCCTGCTCGGCGTTGTAGATGGCTCCGGGTATCGCCATGACGGGGCTCACCTGCTCGGCCTGCCAGCAGTCCTGCAAGTTGCCCTCATATGCGCCCGAGAGGGCGAAGTCCAGGCTGAAGTCGGTGGAGAACGAGCCGGACGAGCTGGACGAGCAGTAATTCGTCGTCAGGCTGGCGGAATACCAGGCGGCCTCGTTCGGCCCCGTCGGCGGAGGTGGTGTGGGGGTGCCCAACTGCTCGTCGTCTGACTCCCTCTGGCCGAGGATGACGCGGAAGGGCCCGTTGCCGACTCGGCCGAGTGTTGCGCTCGTGATCGGATTCCCGTTCACGGTGATGCTGAAATCGGCGTCCGTGTCCATCGAGATGCTGATCTGGAACGTCGTGCCCAGTTGTGGGCTGGAAAGGCCGGAAATTACCTGACCCTGGTCGGAGCTGTCGATGTCACTCCCCGCGCCGAGGTAGTCGCCAGCTTCGGCCGCCCATACGCCCGTGCTGTCACCCGACAGGTTGCCCTCGAGGGAAACCCCGCCTCCGGTGGTATTGGCGAGATAGACGACGAAGGCGTTGTCGCCGGACTGGACCGCCTTCACCGTTGTGGTGAAGTCGAATGGCGCCTGATAGGTGGCGGCCGACTCGATGCCGGTGAACTCGGGGTTCGCGGCGGCTCCCTGCATGTCCATGTCGCTGCCGTTGAACGTCAGGTCGGGCGCCATCGAGATCGCCGCGTTGACGGCATCCGAGTCCGGAACGCCCGGGGTGAGTATCGGAATCCCGGTCTCCCAGCAGTCCGAGAGCGACGTGTCAGCGGCGAAGTTGTCGCTGAAGCCGGTGGGCGACGCGCAGTCGGTCGTGTCCATCGGGGTAAGCGAGACGTTGTCGAGCGTTGCGCCGTAGCCGCTCTGAGGCGACGAGGCGTCGGCGAATTCGACCGTCGAGCTCGTCGAGGTAGCGATGAAGTCGACCTGCTCTTCCACCCAGCCCATAGACGCGTCGGTGTGCCCGGCCGTGTTGAAGGAAGGGTCGTCGATGAGTGTTCCGTTCCAGTAGACGTCCATCGTCTTGATTGCCGGCCCGTTGTCCGGATTGCCTGCCATCCACCAGGAAAGGGTGTAGGTGTCGCCCGTCACCGTCGTAACGGTCTGCGACACCGAGCCACCACCCACGCCACCTGCCAGATCGACCGACTGCACGCCGTTTTCGGCTTCCCAGTGGTTGTTGACGAGGTCGATGCCGGGCCCGCCGATCGTCCAGTCCGTCAATCCCTGCGAGCTCGGCGTAAGGGTCTCGAAGCCTTCGTTGGGGCAGTCGTAGGCATCGGTGCAAGACGGCGCCAAGGGGGTCTCGAAGCTTCCGTTCTCGATGAGATTGGTCGACGCGCTCGCCGGTGCGCTCGTGAGGGTCTGGACGATGGGCGCGAGGACGCTGGCGAACCCGAGGACGAGGAGCAGACCTGCGGCCGCGCGTCCGAGGCGTCCAAGGCTGGGGCGCATCGAAGCGTGACGTCCACCGTGCGCCTGCATCCCCGGCCGGTGATGCCGGTGCTGCCGGTGAGGTCGTGACGGTGGCGTGGCCGGCCGGTCAGACAGAACCCGTCGCTTCATGTCGTGCGCCCTCTCGCATCTCCGTGAGAAGCGTCAGCCGACACACCACTACGGCGCGCGCCACCCCTCACGACGTCGCCGGTGATAGTGGCACAGGGATCGCCGCCGGCACAAGAGGTGACAGACGAGTCGCGCTGCAACCGGCCCGGCGTGGGCGACCCCGACGGCGACGAACATCGCACCTTGACGTCGCGTCCCGTCTGGCTACTCCTGCTCGAGCGCCTCCGGCCAGAGCGGCTCGGGCACGGAGAAGCCAAGGTCCCCCTCGAAGGAGTTCCTCGCCGCCACCTTGTCCACCGGGAGCCGCTCGGCGACGGCCCAGCGGCCGGTCGGGTAGCCGAAGGAGACCATGCAGGCGTTCGCCCAGGAGTCGTCCGGAACGCCGAGGATGCGGCGCACCTCCTCGGGATGGAAGATGCCGAGGACGGACGTGAGCGAGCTCCCGATCCCCTCGGCGCGGGCGGCCAGCTGCGCGCTCCAGACCGCCGGGAAGATCGAGCTGCTGCCGGCGTCATTGCGCACGAAGGCGAACAGGTAGAGCGGCACTTCCTCGTAGTGGTCGGCGAGCCATTGGGCGGATCGCTGCACCTTCAACAGTGACTGATTGGAACGCCGTTCGGGATCGAGCCTCGCCCGATCGAGGCGCTCCTTGTAGATCGAATCCCACAGGATGGCGATGCTGTCGCGGTACAGAGGCCCGAACTGGGCCTTGAGGGCGGGCGAGTCGACGAGGACGAAACGCCAGGGTTGGGCGTTGCCGCCGCTCGGCGCCCGGATGGCGGCGTCGAGGATCCGCGCCTGGGCGTCCATCGGGATCGGATCGGGGAGGACCCGCCGCATCGCCCGGGTGGTGTAGAGGGCCTCGTGAAGCTCCATGGCACGGCTCCTGTCTGCTGGCGGTACGACGACGTGCCCGGCCAGTCTGGCCGAAGCCGCCACCGGCGCGCCGCCCTCAGAGGCTCAGACGCACTTGGCGATGAGGGCCGCCATGGCGCTCGCGCCCGGACCACCGCAGGAGAGGTGCACATGGTCGGCGCACAGCCAGCCCGGGTTCGCCGCCGCCAGCGCCTCCCAGTTCGCCACGGCGACGTTGCGGTACTGGGTGGCGCCCGCCTCGATGATGGCGTTGTTCGGGTTCTGCCAGTAGTCGGGCACGTAGTTCGTGACGAAGACGACGCGGGAGACGCCTCGCAGCGCGCTCATCATCTCGTCGAAGAGCTGCGTCGAGATGGGGCCGTTCGTGCCCAGCTCGATGACGACGACGGAGCCGAGCTGCCCGTCCGCCCGCAGCTGCTGCACATCGCTGATGCCGGAGGACCACTGTTGGCCCACGTAGGCGTCGAAGGCGACACCCCGCACGTCTGCCTGCAGGTACGGCTCGAGGTCGATCATGATGGAGTCGCCGACGGCGGTGACCCGCCCGACCACGAGTCCGACGGCCGGCGCCGTCAGCGCCGGCACGGCGCACGAGGGGGCGGGCAGCGGCGCGGTCGCGCTCGTCGTCGTGCTGGGGCCGCTCCCGAGACTCACGCGGCCCGGGCGATGGGGCAGCGGCCGCAGCGGCGACGTCGGACCGGTCCGCCCGACCGAGGCCGACGACGTCGTCGAGGCGAGGTGACCGACACTCGCCGGAGCCGAGCAGCCGGCGACCACGACGGCCGCCGCCATGAGGACGACAGCGCGCGAACCGAGACGCGAAGGCAGGTGGGGTCGCATGAGCCTGCCGAATTTAGGCCGAAACGGCCGCAACACGGCCGCGAGGCGTCCTCCACATGCCATCATGCGAGCCGTGCCTGCTGCCCCCATCGCCGCCTCCGGAACCGCCGGTTCCACGAGTAGCCCCAAGGCCGCCGGCTACTCGGGAACGCCCCTGTGGCGCAAGCTCGGTGTGCGAGAGGGGTGGACGGTGGCGCTCGTGGGGGCGCCGGAGGGTTTCGCCATCGACGCGCTCCCGGCGGGAGTGACCCTCCGGCGCTCGGCCCGGGGCGAGGCCGACCTGACGCTCTGGTTCGTTCGCTCCCGCGCCGACCTCGAGCGCCGGATCGCCTCGATGTCTCCGCGGGCCGCCAACAGCGGGCTCTGGATCGTCTGGCCGAAGCGCACGTCACCTTTCGCCGCCGACCTCTCCGACGAGGTGGTGCGACGGATCGCCCTCGCCAACGGGCTCGTCGACTTCAAGGTCTGCGCGATTGACGCCAACTGGTCAGGGCTTCGCTTCAACAGGAGGAAACCCACGTGAGCGACGACACGCGCCCACCCGGTGCCCACCCGCTCGGGATGGGCAAGGGCGTCAACCAGCGTGCCCAGATCAAGATGACTCCGGAGGAGGTGCAGGGGTTTCTCGAGGAACGGCGGCCCATGACGATGTGCACGCTCAATCACGACGGATCGATCCACGCCGTGGCGATGTGGTACGGCTGGCTCGAGGGCTGCATCGCCATCGAGACGAAGTCCAAGTCCCAGAAGGCTCAGAACCTCCGTCGCGACCCTCGCATGACGGCCTTGTTCGAGGACGGCGAGCACTACGACGAGCTCCGAGGTGTCGAGCTGGTCGGGCGGGCGGAGATCGTCGAGGAGCCCGAACGCATGCTGGAGCTTGGCAAGAGCGTCTTCAGCCGTTACTACGCTCCCTATACCGAGGAGATGCTCCCGTTCGTCGAGACGATGCTCGCGAAACGGATCGTCGCCAAGCTGCATGTCGAGCGGACCGTCAGCTGGGACCACCGCAAGCTCGGGCTGCCCGCGATCCGGCTCTGACCGGGCCGCTCACAGGCTCAGGGGCGCAGGACCACCTTGATCGCACCTGTCTTGCGAGCTTCGGCTGCCGTCAGCACCGCCCGATCCCACTCGGAGAGCCGGAACCGATGGGTCACGAGCGGGCTCAGGTCGAGGCCCTGGGCCACCCAGTCGAAGTAGTGCTCGAAGGCATGCTTCTTGACCCCGGCGACCTCCTCGACGCCAAAGGCGTTCGAGCCGATCACGCGGAGCTCCTTGAAGTACAGCGGCGTCCACTCGAAACGACCCGGCGGCTCCACCCCGCTCACCACGAGCGTCCCGCCGGTGTTGAGGAGCCGGAGCGAGGTCTCCACCGTCTCGATGGAACCGATCGTGTCGTAGACGACGGCCGGACCGTCTTGCAGCCACTCGCGCCCGCTCCAGGGCACGAGCGTCCGCACGCCGAGGCGGTCGGCGACAGCGGCGACAAGGGCGTCGGGATCGGAGGGGAGGACCGCGTGCGCTCCCATGCGTGCGGCCATGGCCGCCCGCGGTCCCGGCCGCGTGACCGCCCAGACCTCCGTGCCGGGGTAGAGGTGCCGCACGAGGGCGATCGCCGCGTAGGCGAGCGTGCCCGAGCCGTACACGAGCACGGGCAGTCCCTCGCTCGGCGGGCAGAGGAGGACGGTCCTGAGCGAGACGCTGACGGGGTCGGCGAGAACGGCGACCTCGTCGGCCACGCCCGCCGGGACCGGGAACAACTGCCCCTCGTGGGCGGAGAAACGCTCGGCATGTGCCCCGGCGGCCCCGGCGCAGTTTCCGATGTGGAGGGCCGGGGGGATCATGCCGCGGGTGAAGTTGCGGCACCACGGGTAGCGCCCTTGCTGGCAGGCCGGGCAGGGCGGATCTATGCCACGGGGGCCGCACGAGAGCCAGGGGTTGAGCACGACGCGCTTTCCCGTGTCGCTCCGCCGGGCGACAGCCTCGTGGCCGAGGACGTGAGGGAACGTCAACAGGGCGGTGAGCGGGTTGTCCCGCGACCCGTTCAGCAGGATCTGCTTGGCATCGGAGCCACACAGCCCGCTCACGATCGTTTCGCAGGTGACCCATCCCGGGCCGGGGATGGTGGGCTCGGCGATCTCGTCGAGGCTCACCGGGGCAAAGCGTGAGACGAAGCTCCTCTTGTCGATCCTGCCGGCGATCGTGGCGGCAGCCTCCCGCGAGAGCCGGTGGTGGAAGACGAGGGCTTTCACGGGCGTGCTCCGCCCGCCGAGCTCCTCGGACTCACAGATATCGCCATTGGTAGTCAGGGGCGCGGCGCCTGCACAGCAGGCCCGGTTCCCCATCCCCCTTTCAATCCGTGCGTGCGGTTTTCCCGCACACGGCTTACCGACGGTCTTCTGAACATGGTTACGCCGCCTTCGGGTAGCGGATGGT
>DASPSK010000109.1:0-3265 GCA_035623975.1 Acidimicrobiales bacterium
CCGGGCACCCTCTCGAGATAGCGCTTGATGATCGTTGGGCGCTCGCCGACCGGCAATTCGATGAGCCGGCACTCCACACGGCGCCCGTGCCGTAGGGTCGCCTGCCCGCCGGCGGCGCGCACGTTCTGCACCCAATTGCAGTGCTCGCCCAGCATCGGCACGAGGTACCACTCGCCGCCCCAGTCGGCCATGCCGAGGGGGAAGCGACCGAGTCGCCCGGTGCGGCGACCGCGGACCTCGAGGGTCACCCAGCGCTTCGGTGCCAGCCCCAGCCCGAACACCGTCGCCCACAGGTGCGAGAAGCCACGCGCCCGCGCGTCGCCCCGGCCGCCGGCATACATGGCCCGCAACTGGTCGTCAGAGAAAAGCCTTCTCCGCATCGTATTTCCTTCCTTCTGAGCTGGGATTTCGACTTTGCCGCCAGCCAGGGAGTGTGTGTATTAACATGTCAGATACTAAACTTGAAACATAGAGTACTAAGACCCAAAGACGAGGACAACATGACGGAGTACGCCCAGGCTTCCCCGACCGGGCTCGCCCGCCGCCGGCGCCGGCTGTCGGACCGGGAGACGCAGCAGCGCATGCTGCAGGCTGCCGTCGACATGGTGAACCTCACTGGCTTGACGGTGAGCCTCGAGCACATCAGCTTCGAAGACGTCATCCGGAATGCCGACGTCTCGCGGAGCGCCGTCTACCGCCGCTGGCCCTACAAAGATCTCTTCTTCAGCGACCTCGTGGAGGCGCTCGCGAAGGACGCCACGCCGGCGATCGTCGGCGAGGAGACGGCACTCATGAGAACGGTCGTGGCCGAGCACATCGACTGGTTCGAGACCCCCGGGGGGCGCCACGACCTCGTCATCGAGCTCTGTCGCCAGCTGGCGCTCCTCGACTTCCGGCTCATGTACGAGTCCCCGGCATGGCGAACCTATCTCGCCCTGCACGCCACGTTCATGAGCCTCGCCGACGGCGCGCTACGCGACCAGGTGCAGACGGCCCTGGCGCAGTCGGAGCAAGGCCGTACCGCGCGCGTGGCGAGGGCCTGGGAGCAACTGGCGGGACTGTTCGGCTACCGATTGAAGCCTGAGCTCGGCGTCACGTTCGAGACCATGGCCACGCTGCTCAGCGCCATCATGCACGGGCTCGTCATCATGGCCCTCTCCACGCCTGCCGTCGCCACCGATCGCATCGAGGCCAGGCCGTTCGGGGGGACCGGCACGGGCGAGTGGTCCCTCGCAGCCATAGGCCTTACCGGCATCGCCTCAGCATTCCTCGAGCCCGACCCGGCCGTCGAGTGGGACGACGCCCGACGAGCCGACGTCCGCGAGGAACTGAGCCGCTGGTCTCTTTCGGACGGCTGACCGCCGGCCGGGTCGGCTACTCCTGCACGAGCTCGATCAGAGTCCCGAAGGCGCTCTTCGGGTGGATGAAGGCCACCGTCGTGCCTCGCGAGCCCGGCCGTGGCTCGGCATCGATCGTCGTCGCCCCCGCCGCCCGCATCCAGTCGAGGGCGGCCGCGCAGTCGGTCACGCGGTAGCCGACGTGGTGAACGCCCTCACCGCGGCGCTCGAGGTACTTGGCCACCGGCGAATCCTGGCGGGTCGGCGTCAACAGCTGCACGTAGGAATCGGCCACCTTGATGAGTGCCTCCTCGACGCCGTCGCTCTCGATGCGTTCCCGGTGGGCGACGGTGGCGCCGAGCGTCTCCTCGTACCAGGCGATGGCGGCGTCGAGATCCCGCACGGCGATGCCCACGTGGTCGATCTCGGTGAGCTCAAAGCCGCGGGCGCTCACGCCCCCAGCCTCCGGAACATCGTGATCCTGTCTTCCCCCACCTTGTCCCGCAGCTCGGCGTCGGCCACACCGAGCCCCTCGGCGGGCGCCAGGCACAGGACGCCGATCTTGCCCTCGTGGAGGTTGAAGTGCACCTGGGAGGTGGCCTCGCCCACCTCCTCGAGCGGGTACACGGCCGAGAGGATCGGTTGGATCCTGCCCAGCCGGATCAGCCGGTTCGCCTCCCACGCCTCCCGGTAGTTGGCGAAGTGAGACGACTTGATCGTCTTCAGTTTCATCCAGAGATGCCGGTTGTCGTACTCGATCATGTAGCCCGACGTGGCGGCGCAGGTGACGATCATGCCGCCCCGCTTGGCCACGAAGACGGACGCTCCCATCGTCTGGCGGCCCGGGTGCTCGAAGACGATGTCGGGGTCCTCGCCCACGAGGGAGCGGATGTCCTTGCCGAGGCGCCTCCATTCCGACTCGTCCTGTGTGTGCTCGTCCGCCCAGAACCGGTAGCCCTTCGCCGCCCGGTCGATCACCGCCTCGCAGCCGAGGCCCTCGAGCAGCTTGGCCTTGGAGGCCGTGCTCACCACGCCGACCGGGATGCCCCCGCCGTTCAGCACATACTGGATGGCGTACCCCCCGAGCCCCCCGGTGGCCCCCCACACGAGAACGACATCGCCTTGCTTCATGGCCGCACCGTTGTGAGAGACCAGCATGCGATAGGCGGTCGAATTGCAGAGGGCGTTGACGGCGGCTTCCTCCCAGCTGAGGTGCTCGGGCTTTGGCATGAGCTGGTTGGCACGCACGACGCTCAGATCGGCCAGGCCCCCGAAGTTGCTCTCGAAACCCCAGATCCTCTGATTCGACGCCTGCATGGCGTCGTCGTGCGCGCGGGGATCCTGGGCGTCCACGTAGTTGCAGTGGACGACGACCCGGTCCCCCGGCCTCCAGTCGCGCACAGCCGAGCCCACCCTGAGCACGACCCCCGAGGCGTCGGATCCGACGACGTGGTACGGGAGGTCGTGGCGCTTGCCCCACTCGCTCTCGCGTCCCAATCGCTCGAGGAAGCCGAACGTGGGCAAGGGCTCGAAGATCGAGGTCCAGACCGTGTTGAAATTGATCGAGCTCGCCATGACGGCGACGTAGCACTCGTCAGGGGCGAGCTCGGGCACGGGCACGTCTTCGACGTGGAGCGACGCCCGTGGATCCTTCTCATGGGAGGAGAGGCCGGCGAACATCTTCGCTTCGTCCTTGCGGACGAAGGCTGCCCGGTAGGACTCGGGCAGAGGCAGGGCAGCGAGCTCCTCGCCCGGAACGCCGGCGAGGATGGCGTCGCGAAAGACTTCCATTGGTAGTCAGGGGCGCGGCGCCTGCACAGCAGGCCCGGTTCCCCATCCCCCTTTCAATCCGTGCGTGCGGTTTTCCCGCACACGGCTTACCGACGGTCTTCTGAACATGGTTACGCCGCCTTCGGGTAGCGGATGGT
>DASPSK010000022.1:0-7117 GCA_035623975.1 Acidimicrobiales bacterium
TGGGGCCGGCGAGGGGGTCGGCGAGGCGAACGCGGGCGCCGAGCTCGAGGAGCTGTTCGACGACAGGGACAGCCGGCGACTCACGGATGTCGGTGGAGTTGCCTTTGTAGGCGAGGCCGAGCACGAGGACCGTTGCCCCGTTCACCGCCAGGCAGCGCCGGTTCAGGCCGAGCGTGAGCCTCCTCACGACATAGTCGGGCATGTGCTCGTTCACGTCGTTGGCCATCTCGACGAAGCGGAAGGTCTGGCCCATGCGCCGCCGGACGCGCCAGGACAAGAAGGAGGGATCCACGGGTACGCAGTGTCCCCCGACCCCGGGCCCGGGGAAGAAGGGCAGGTACCCGAAGGGCTTCGTCGAAGCACCCCTGATGGCTTCCCAGATGTCGACTCCGAGGTCCCCGCAGGTCATGGCCAGCTCGTTCACGAGGGCGATGTTGACGTGCCGGAACGTGTTCTCGACGAGCTTGGCGAGCTCGGCCTCGGCGGTTCCCTTCATCTCCACGGTCTCCTCGACGACCGTGTCGTAGAACGCCTTCACGGCCGCCAGCGAGGCGCCGTCGACACCGGCCACGAGCTTCGGCGTGTTCTCCAGCTTCCAGGTCTCGTTGCCCGGGTCGATGCGCTCCGGGCTGTAGCCGAGGCGGAAGTCCTCGCCGGCGACGAGATGCGACGCCTGCTCGAGGATGGGAGCGACCACTTCGGTCGTCGTGCCCGGATACGTGGTGGATTCGAGCACGACGCAACAGTCGCGCCGCACGTAGGGGCCGAGGAGCTCGCAGGCCTGCTCGATGTAGGAGACGTCAGGGACGCCCTCATGCAGCGGGGTGGGCACGGCGATGACGGCCACGTCGAAGTCGGCGCAGGCGGCGATGTCCGAGGCGGGGACGTAGCGTCCCGTCTCGAGGGCGGCTCTCAGGCGCTCGTCCGGGACATCCTCGATGTACGACTCACCCGCCCACAGCCGCTCGACCCGCTCCTTGTCGACATCGAAACCGACGACGGCGTAGCCCACCTCCGTCGCCCGCAGCGCCAGCGGCAGACCGACATAGCCCTGCCCCAGCACTGCCACTCGCCGTCCCATCGGCGCGACCCTACTGGACGAACCCGGGTCTGTGCCGGGAGGAGGGACAGCCGGCGCCTAACGGGCGTCGTCGCGAAAGATGGCGGGAATCGTCTTCAAGATGATGAGGAAGTCCGTGAAGAGCGACCACGTCTCGGCGTAGTGCACGTCGAGGCGGAGCATGTCGGCCGGGCTGAGGCGGGAGCGCCCGCTCACCTGCCACAAGCCGGTCATGCCGGGGAGCACGTCGAGGCGGCGGAGCTGCCAGTCCTCGTACAGGTCGACCTCGTAGGCGAGGGCCGGCCGGGGGCCCACCAGGCTCATGTCGCCCTTGAGCACATTGAAGAGCTGCGGGAGCTCGTCGATGGAGAAACGCCGGAGGAACCGCCCGATCCGCGTGATGCGTGGATCGTCCGTCATCTTGAAGAATGCCTCGGAGCCGTCCAATACTGTCGCCTGATCGGCCAGCAGTTTGAACATGAAGTCCCTGTGAACCTGGTCGGAGGCGCCCGCCAGCATGCTGCGGAACTTGAGGAGCTCGAAGCGCTTGCCGTCCATGCCGACGCGCTCCTGACGGAAGAGCACCGGCCCCGGCGAGGTGAGCCGGATGATGAGGGCGATGACGGACATCGGGAGGCTCATGGCGGTGAGCAGGACGCCGGCGCCGACGACGTCGACAGCCCGCTTGACGACCCAGTGGGGTCCCCGTACCGGGTTCTCGAACAGGGTGAGGAGCGGGAAGTCGCCGAAGGACTCGATCTGCACCTTGGAGGGCGGCAGCCCGAACATCTCCGGCACGGCCCGCAGGCGTGCCTGGCGCATGCCCGGATGGCTCACGAGGCGGGCGATCTGCTCGGGCGGCATCGAGAACGAGGCGATCACCACCTCGTCGATGGGCACCTCCGACGAGAGCCGCTCCATGACACCACCGAGGTCGTGGTCGATCTCGGTGTCGGTGACATGGGCGATGACGCGATAGCCGAGGCCGACGGTTGCCTCGAGGCTCTTCATGAACGAGAGGGCGGACGGGCCGTCGCCCACGACCACGACCGACGAGAGGTTGTGGCCTCTTTCACGAAGCCGGAGGAGCACGAGGCGCACGCCCGAGCGGACAGCACCGAGCGCGGCCGCCATCAAGGGGACAGCGAGAAGGAGGGTGCCCCGCGAGAAGGGATGGTGCACGAACTGACCCGGGCGCCAGAAGAAGACAACGAGGGCGAGACAGATGCCGACGATGATCGCCTCGCGAACAGCCTCGACCCACTCCTCCAGATAACCGCTTGCGCTTCTCGCCAGGTCTGGCCGGCTCCGCCACGTCATGAAGGCGACAAGCCCGGCGGCAACGCCGCCGACGATCAGGTACGTGCCGATGTAGGGATGGCCGAGGAGATGCTGGGCCGTGTGGTCCACCAGGACGTGGGCAACACCGACGATGGCGAAGGCGGTGGCCGCCGACAGTGTGCTGGCGGCGGCGAGAAAGGCGAGCCGTCGGCGTCGGCGCCCGGTTGCGAGCTTCTGACCATTTGCGAAGTGATTCGTGAGGAGCACTTTTGGCCGGGTGGTACCCAGCTCGAACTCGCCAACGTCATTCGCGTTGAAGAACCTAAGGGCCTCTTTGGGCCGTTGAACCGCCATGACACCCCGTCATTGTGTCCCCGGCGCACCCTCTGAACGCCGGGCCCAGCCAGCACAACTATGCCGCATCGCCCACCTGTTGAAAAGACCCAGTGCAGACAATCCGGTGACGCGTCAGTAATCTCTCAACCGCTGATCGGGGGAACCACCCGCCGAGGCGTCAATCGAGCTTCAGCTCGAGCTCCACACCCATCCGCCGCAGGTAGGTTAGCCGACGTTGGGCGGCACTCGCCCACAGCGACAGGTCCGCCTCGAAGTGATCGCGATCGCCGTCTTCGTACGCATGCTCCAGCTCGTCGAAGGCAGCGTCTTCCTGATCCAGCAGATGCCGGTACCGCTGCAGCATCTGATCGTCGATCACGCCGATAAGCGTCATACCCGTCTCCCTTCGTGCAAAGCGATCGCGCCAAGCCTACCCGCGCCGCCTGCGGGGACGCTTTTGATCACGTGACGATCCGGTGAAGTTGGCGCACGGCCGCTCCGGCGGCCTCGACGGAGGTCGCCGCCTCGACGAGCCGGGCGACGTCGCCGCGGATCTTGATGCGGCCGGCCGCCAGCAGGGAGGCCGCCGTCGCCTCACCGGTGGCCAGGGCGAGGGCGTCCGGATAGGCCGCCACGAGCGTGACCTCGGCGTCTTCCGGCGAATCGAGAATCAGGCGGGCGGGTTGTCCGCCTCCTACGGAGATCGTGTAGCGAACCTCCCTGCCCGCTGGGCCCGTCACATCGGTCACGATCAAGCCGAGGGCGATCGGAGCCTCCTCGCGGGCGTCCAGGTGAGCGAGCGCCGCCGCCAGCGCCGAGAACCACTCGGTTGAGAGGAACTCGACCGCCGCCTGCCCGGGCACTGCCGGGTCAGTCGGCGGCGACGTCGGGGATCGCCCGTGCCTCGGCGGCAACCGCAGCTCCCGCCCCGCCGTGCCCGTCGGTGGCGGCGCGAGCTCGCAGAGCGGCCGCGCCGGTGTGCTTGGCTGCTTCGGCAGCCGGCAACGGGCGGGGGCGACTGAGGATCTTCCGCCCGATCCACACCACCGGGTCGTAACGGGCGTCCACGACTCGCTCTTTCAAGGGGATGATGGCGTTGTCGGTGATGTGGATGTCCTCGGGGCAGACCTCCGTGCAGCACTTGGTGATGTTGCAGAGCCCGATGCCCATGCGCTCAGAGATGTACTCGCGCCGGTCCAAGCTGTCGAGCGGGTGCATCTCGAGCTCGGCCAATCGCACGAAGAAGCGCGGGCCGGCGTAGCGCGGCTTGTTGTCCTCGTGGTCCCGGATCACGTGACAGACGTTCTGGCAGAGGAAGCACTCGATGCACTTGTGGAACTCCTGCCCCCGGTCGATGTCGATCTGCGCCATGCGGTAGCCCTGCGGGGGCTTCTGCACGGGCGTGAAGGCAGGAATCTGCTTCGCCACCTCGAAGTTGTAGGACACGTCCGTGACGAGGTCCCGCACGACAGGAAAGGTCCGCATGGGCGACACCGTGACCTCGCCCGGCGGGAGGGAGCTCATGCGTGTCATGCACATGAGGCGGGGCCTGCCGTTGATCTCGGCCGAGCAGGAGCCGCACTTGCCCGCCTTGCAGTTCCAGCGGACGGCGAGATCGGGCGCCTGGGTGGACTGGATGCGGTGGACGACGTCCAGCACCACCTCGCCCTCCTGGGCGGGGAGCCGGTAGGTCTCGAAGCTGCCGCCGGAGGCGTCCCCCCGCCAGAGCTTCATGACGATCTCGTCGGCGGCGGCCATCACGAGCCCTCCGCGAACAGCTCGGCGAGCTCGCTCGGCATGACGGGCTTGGGCTCGGGCGCCACGACGATCTCCCCGTTGCGCAGACGCGTCACCATGTTGACGGTCTCGAGCTCGGGATCGGGCTTCGGGTAGTCCTCCCGCGTGTGACCCCCGCGGCTCTCCCGCCGTTCGATCGCCCCGAGGGTCGTGCAGCGGGCGCACGCGAGCATCGACTCGAGGTCGAGCGCCAGGTGCCAGCCCGGGTTGAAGGAGCGGTTGCCCTCCACCGAGACCTTGGCGGCCCGCTCGGCCAGCTCGACGAGCTTCTCCTTTGCCTCGAGCAGCTCGCTCTCGGTGCGGATGATGCCGACGAGATCCTGCATCGTCTCCTGCAGGTCGTGGTGGACGCTGTAGGCGTTCTCGCTGCCGTCGTGCTCGAAAAAGCTCAGGGCGTGATCTGTCACCTTCGTGACATCACCGGGCTCGAGCCGGGGCTGCGGGCGCCCGTGGGCGTACTCAGCCGCCGCCAGCCCCGCCCGCCGGCCGAACACGAGGAGATCGGAGAGGGAGTTGCCGCCGAGGCGGTTGGCGCCGTGCATGCCCCCGGCGACCTCGCCGGCGGCGTAGAGGCCGGGCACGGTCGTCGCCTCGGTATCGGCCTCCACGCGCACGCCCCCCATGATGTAGTGGCAGGTGGGGCCGACCTCCATGGCGTCGGTCGTGATGTCGACGTCGGCGAGCTCCTTGAACTGGTGGTACATCGAGGGCAGACGGCGGCGGATCTCCTCGGCCGACCGCCGCGAGGCGATGTCGAGGAAGACACCCCCGTGGGGGCTCCCGCGGCCCGACTTCACCTCGGTGTTGATGGCGCGGGCGACTTCATCCCGGGGCAGCAGCTCAGGCGGGCGGCGGTAGTCGGACTTGTTCGTGTACCACTTGTCCGCCTCCTCGATCGTGTCGGCGGTCTCGGCGGCAAAGTACGGCGAGATGTAGTTGAACATGAAACGCTCACCCGCGTTGTTCTTGAGGACGCCGCCGTCCCCGCGCACGCCCTCGGTGACGAGGAGTCCCCGCGCCGACGGCGGCCAGACCATGCCGGTCGGGTGGAACTGCACACACTCCATGTCGATGAGGTCGGCGCCCGCCCACAACGCCAGGGCCTGCCCGTCACCGGTCGACTCCCAGGAGTTGGAGGTGAATTTCCACGTCTTGCCGACGCCGCCGGTGGCGAGCACGACGGCCTTGGCCGAGAAGCAGACGAACCGCCCGCTCTCCCGCCAGAAACCCACCGCTCCCTTCACGGCACCGTCGGAGCCCACGACGAGACGGACGATCTTGCACTCCATGTAGACGTCGATGCCGAGAGCGACGGCACGATGCTGCAGCGTGCGGATGAGCTCGAGGCCCGTGCGGTCGCCGACGTGGGCGAGCCGGGCGTAGCGGTGACCGCCGAAGTCCCGCTGGAGGATGCGGCCGTCCGGTGTGCGGTCGAACAGGGCACCCCAGTCCTCCAGCTCGTACACGCGGTCCGGCGACTCCTGCGCGTGCAGCTGGGCCATGCGCCAGTTGTTGAGCATCTTGCCGCCGCGCATGGTGTCGCGGAAGTGGACCTGCCAGTTGTCCTCCGCCCAGACGTTGCCCATGGCGGCGGCGACCCCGCCTTCGGCCATGACCGTGTGGGCTTTGCCGAGGAGCGACTTGCACACGAGCGCCGTCCTCGCGCCCATCGAGAGCGACTCGATGGCGGCCCGCAAACCGGCGCCGCCGGCGCCGATGATGACGACGTCGTAGTCGTGCGTCTCCTCGTCCGCCATCAGAAGAACCTCGGGTCGTGGATCGTGCCCGTGGCGACGAGGTAGACGTAGAAGTCCGTCCAGGCGATCCAGCCGAGCGACACCCAGGCGAAGAGCTGGTGGTGCTGATTGAGCGGCGTGACGATGTCCCGCCAGAAGCGGTAGCGGAGCGGGGAGCGCGAGAACCGCTTGGCGCTCCCTCCACAGAGGTGCCGGCAGGCGTGGCACCCGAGCGTGTAGGACCAGATGAGCACGGCGTTGATGACGAAGAAGAGCGTGCCGAGACCCATGCCGATGCCGCCGGGGAAGCGGAAGGCCTCGATGGCGTCCCAGGTGAGGAGGCAGGCGAAAATGAAGGCGAAGTACCAGAAGTACCGGTGGACGTTCTGGAGGATGAGGGGGAAGCGGGTCTCGCCCGTGTAGCCGCTGCGCAATCCGCCCGGCGTGGTCGAGCCGGCGTCGGCGACGGCGCAGGCGGGCGGCGACGCCCAGAACGACCGGTAGTACGTCTTGCGGTAGTAGTAGCAGGTGAGGCGGAACCCCATGGGGAACAAGAGGACGAGAAGGGCAGGCGACACCGTGCCGATGCTCCCGATGCGACCGAACTGGGCGGCCGGGCCGCAGCTGTCGACGAGACAGGGCGAATAGAACGGCGAGAGGTAGTCGCGCGGGTAGCCCACGAAGTAGTGCGAGCCCCGGAACGCCGTCCAGGTCCCGTAGACGACGAAAGCCAAGAGACCGAGGCCTGTGGCGAGCGGCTGCACCCACCAGCGGTCCTTCCGCAGCACCAGTGAGCGAGGGGGGCCGCCGCGGGGTGCACCGATGGTCACCGGGATCGGCGCAGGTCTCGCGCTCGTGTCCTGCACAATGCTCAAATGGGGTGCCTCCGCGTAGCCGAGGGCTGAAT
>DASPSK010000055.1:0-8049 GCA_035623975.1 Acidimicrobiales bacterium
GATCGAGTCCATCACCGCCCTCTCCGAGGATCTCGGTGAGTCGGAGCGAGCCCTCGGGCTGCCGGTGACGCGGGGGGTGGATGGGGTTTTGCCGTGCTGGCGCGGGACTGGGCCCGCGGCCGCGACCTCCGCAGGGTGCTCGAGCCGGGCTCCGGGGAGCACGGCGGGAGGCGGGCTCGTCCCTCCCGCCAGGTCATGACCGGGGGCGACTTCGTGCGCAACATGAAGCAGGTCATCGACCTCCTCCGCCAGCTGGCGGAGGTCGCTCCCGACCCGGCGCTGCGCTCGGCGGCGGCGACGGCGGCCACCCGCCTACGGCGAGGTGTCGTCGCCGCCTCGTCCGCCGTGACCGTGGAGGAGCCCGACGGGAGCATCCACGCTGTCGGCATCGCCGCCTCCTAATCTCGACGGGGCATGTCGAAACCGGCACCCGACTCATTCAGCGCGGAGGAGCGAGCCCTCCTCTCGCGCTACTTCACGAACCTGGACGGGCCCGTCTTCGCTCTCATCAACCTGCCCGAGGTGGTGAAGGGGGCGCTTTTCGCCCGCTACTCACGCTCTCCGAAGAGCCTCCGTCGGCTCTTCCTCGACGAGTTCGTCGACGAGCTGGACGTGAGCGGCGACACGACGCTGGATGCCACCGTCGGCCTGAAGCGGGCCGAGCAGCTCTACGCCCGTGTCTTCAGCGAGTACGGCGACGACTCGGTCGCCCAGCTCGGAGGCGTTCATCTCGCCTGCGAGCACGCCTCGAACGTGCTCACGAAGATCCTCGAACGCGGACGGCTCATGTCGTACCTCGAGCAGTCGACGCGCTACATCCCCTACGACGCTCGCCTCGAGAACGGCCACTACCGCTACGTTCGGGAGCCCAGCATCCTCGATTCCCCCTTCGGCGCCCGCTACGTGGGGGAGATGGACAGGATGTTCGACACCTACGGCGAGCTCCTCCCCAAGCTGCAGGCCTACCTGCACCAGCGCTCGCCGGCACCGCCGGGCGTGTCCGCCCTGGCGCACCGCCAGGCTGTGCGGGCAGCCTCCCTCGACGCCCTGAGAGGGCTCCTGCCCGCCGGGTCGCTGTCGAACGTGGGCATGTACGGAACGGGCCAGAGCTACGAGCTCCTCCTGCTGCACATGCGAGCCCATCCACTTGCGGAGGCCCGGCGGTATGCCGATCTCATGCTCGAAGAGCTGCGCAAGGTCATCCCCTCGTTCCTGACGCGGGTGGACCGCCCCGAGCGGGGTGGTGCCTGGAGCGACTACCTGCAGGCCACCGAGACCGACACGCACGAGCTCGTGCGCGGCTACTGGCCGGTGAGGGCACCCCAGCCAGGCGCCCGCGTGACCCTGACGGACTACGACCCGGCCGGCGAGGACAAGGTGCTGGCGGCGATCTGCTACACCCACACGAACCTGCCGGACGCCGAGCTGCTCCGCCGCGTGCGCAAGCTCTCGGCCGAGGAGCGGGCAGCCCTCCTCGGCGCCTACGTCGGCACCCGCGGCAACCGCCGCCACCGCCCCGGCCGGGCCTTCGAGCGCACGGACTACCGCTTCGACGTCGTCGCCGATTACGGCGCCTTTCGCGACCTGCAGCGTCACCGCCTCCTGAGCATCGACTGGCAGCCGCTCGGGACCGATCTCGGATACGAAGTCCCCGAGCTCGTCGAGCTGGCCGGCCTGCAGGAACCCTTCGTCGAGTCGCTGGAACGCTCGCGTGCACTCCATGACGGTCTCGCCAAGTACTTCCCGGAGATGTGCGGATATGCCGTCGCCCTCGCCTACAACATCCGCTTCACCATGCAGATGAACGCCCGCGAGGCGATGCACGTGCTCGAGCTGCGCTCGACGAGCCAGGGCCATCCCGCCTACCGCAGGGTCGTGCAGGAGATGCACCGCCTCATCTCCGAGCAGGCCGGGCACGCTGCCCTCGCGGCGGCCATGAGTTTCGTCGAGCACGGTGACGTCGAGCTCGGGCGCCTGGAGGCCGAGCAGCGCGCCGAGGCCCGGTCGGGCTTGAAAGCGGTCTCGCAAGGCCGAAGCCGAGGCAGGAAGGGGTCCTCTTGACGGGACGCCGCGGAGTCGACATAACTAGTGGGTCCCTCCATCTGGAAGGCCTCGCCGGGAGCCTCCGGCAACGTCCGAAAGTCGTCCGGGGGGAGTTTGCGAGCGGTGGGGGGCCCAGGCCCAACGAGTAGAGAACGCCCTCGGCGGCATCTCGGTGCCGGCGATCGCCCGGGCAGGCGAACGTGGTGGCCCCAAAGTTGTCCTGACCCCCTCCGCCTCGCAATGAGAAAAACGGTCCAAAATCTCCCGGAAACAGTCCGAACCTCTGCTGCGTTGCCCTATAGTCCGCGCTTCGACACCCACGTTCGTGCGGCGATGGCGGAAGATGTGAGCAGCAGAGAAAAAAGCGGATCGAGGAACCAATGGCAAAGGACATCGAGGTCGACGTGATCGACGGCGACGACCTGCCGGATGGCGAGGACCTCGTCGACGACGCCGACGAAGATCTCGGCGATCTGAGCGACGAGGAGCTGACCGACGATGACCTCCTCGACGACGACAGCCTCGCCGCCGAGATCGGGCTCGACCCCGACGACGACGAGCTCGACGACGACGACCTCGTTGAGGAGGACGACCTCGCGGTGGACGTGGACGACGTTGTGGTCGTGCCCGTCGCGACGGTCGTCGAGGCAGACGAAGGCGCGGGTGACGAGGACGAGGACGAGCTGGACGACGATGACGTCGAGGCGAGCTTGGACGTGATCTTGAAGGAGCGTCTCGTCGTCGAAGACGACGAGGACGAGGAGGACGAGGACGAGCCGGCCGACGCCGAGGATCGCGGCGACGGCAGCCTCCGGGTCCTCCCGAAGCAGCCCGGGGAGTTCGTCTGTCGCTCGTGCTTCCTCGTCAAGAGCGAGACTCAGCTCGCTGACGAGGCACGGATGCTGTGCCGCGACTGCGTGTGAGGTGATTGCCGGGTAGCGTCCCTGCTATGGCCGACGAGCGCTCGCTCTCCGATGTGTTCTGGGACTACGGGGTGTACGCACCCATCGGCTTGGCCATCTCGATCGTCGAGGAGATCCCGCGACTGTCGGACAAGGGCCGCGAGCGCGCCTCCAGCCAGATCCACCTGGCTCGGGTCATCGGCAAGATGGCCGTCGGTCAGGGGAAACGACAGTTCGGCAAGCTGCTCGGGCAACCGTCCCGCCCAGTGACGACGCGACCCGTCGCCGGCAGGGGGGAGGCGCCGGCGCCACCGCCACCGGCGCCCCCGCGATCGGCCTCGACCCGCTCGAACGGGGCCGGAGCCACACGAGCCTCGAGGGCTTCCCACAACGGGAGCGCCGGCGGCGCTCGCCCGGCGGGCATGCCCACACGCGACGGGCCACCGACAAGGCGGGCGACTCCGGGAGCGAGCGCGCCGACTCGCGGTGTCCCACGGGCAGCCCGAGCCACCGCACCGCCAGCACACGAGGCTGCGGTGGCGGCCGAGTCGCTGGCCATCCCGGGCTACGACACCCTGGCGGCCTCCCAGGTGGTGCAACGCCTCAGCTCATTGCGGGGCGACGAACTCGAGGCGATCCGCCGCTACGAGCTCGCGACGCGGGGGCGGCGCACCATCCTCCATCGCATCGCCCAGCTCAGCACCGATCGCTAGCCAGCCGGCCAACGAGATGCCGCCCTCCGGCCGGTGTCCTCGTCGCACGACCGGGAGGGTCCCGTGCAGCTGACCGCCCGGCCGGCCGACGCCGACGACATCCCCGCCCTTGCCCAGCTCCTCAGCGAGGCGAGCATGGCTGTCGCCACCGAGCGCGGCGGGCTCGACTTCCTCGCCCGGGAGGGGGTCGCTCCGCCGCTCGAGGACCAGCTCGAGCTATGGCTCGCCGATCCGGCCACATACCTGGTGGTGGGCACGGCGGAGGGCGTGACCCTGGCCATGGCGCTCTGTCGCCTGGAGACGCTCCGCGACGGCGAGCGTCTCGCCCGCTTGGAGTTCCTCTGGGTGGATGCCGGCGTGCGCCAGATCGGGCTCGGAGCCGAGCTCATGGAGCTCGTCGTCGACTGGGCGCAGGACAACGGGGCGGGCAGCCTCGACGCCTTCGCCCTACCGGGCAACCGAGACGCCAAGAACTTCCTCGAGAGCGCCGGTTTCTCGGCGCGCCTCCTCGTGATGAACCGCCGGCTGGGCGACGGCCCGGGTCGAAGTCGACGCCCGCGGCCTCCTCAGAGCTGATCGACGGCCTCCGTCTGCGCCTCGGCCTGCTCTGGGGGCGTGGCGTCCGCCGATGCCTCCTCAGGCGGGGGCGGTGCTTCCGGCGGTGATGGGGCTCCCTCGGCCGCAGCGGCCTCGGTTGCGACGGGCTCGGTCGCGGCGGGCTCGGCCGCGGCGGGCGCGGTCGCCGGCGGTGCCTCAGCGGCAGCCGGCGGGGGCGCTCCGCCGGCGGCCGGCGGGCGGGGCGGTCGGCTCGGGCGCGGGCCCGGTGGGCCCGGTGGCCGCGAAGATCGCATCGGGCGGCCCTGTTGCGGACGGCCGAGCCGTTCGCCGGGGATGGGTTTTGGTGGGGGCGGCATGGACATGCCGAGCATGGGGGCGAGGGCGGGGATGCGACCGGCCGCCTCCCGCGCCTTTCGAGGCACCTCTCCGGAGGGGTCCTCGGGGATGCCAGCGGGCTTGATCTGGCGGCGAACCGGGCTCGCACTCGCCGCCTCGAGCAGCGCCAGCCAGCGATCCGGAGGGGTGTCGGCCGTCATGGCCGCCCCGACCTGGGTAACGAGCGGCTCGATGAGGCCGGCGGGGAAACGGGCCGTCGGTTCCGGCGGCCGTGCCGACAAGCGCAGCGCCTGCAGGACCTTCCCCTCCCCGAGGGCGTGGGCGAGATGCCCCTCCCAGTCCGAGCGGAGCTTGGCGACGCGGCGCTCGAGTCCTTCCCGCAGCTGTCGCTCGAGATCCCGCCCGGCGTCGTCGCGGGGCGCGGCGGCGATAACGGTGGCGCGGAGATCACGCAGGCCGAGGTCGTCGAGGTGGACGATGGCGGCCTCGGCGCGATCCATCCACACGGCGGCTTTCACGTCGGGCTGCAGCTGCTCGGCCAAGGCGAGGATGGACTCAGCCGCCACCGGCGGCCTGCCTTCGCTCTTGGCACGCTCCTGCTCGTCTGCGATCGCTTTGCGCATGGCCGGCATGCCCCCCGTCGCCAGCCGGTCGGCGATGAGCTGCTGCTCAGGGGGGAGCGTGGCCATCAACTCGTCGCGGTGCTTGGTGCCCGCTTCCAGGCGAACGGGCCCTCGCTTCGGGCGCGCGCCCCGGTCCGGCCCGCGCCCGGAATGTTCGCCCCGAGTGCCGGCCTCGCGCCGCGGCGGGGCGGAGGAGCGGGCAGCGGGACCGCCCTCCAGGCGGGGCCCGCGGGCGCCGATGGGGCCTGAGCCCTGACGCGGCGGCGGCGCGCTCAGGTCCCGCCGCGCCGATGCCACCTCGCTCCCGGGGCGGCTGCGCGGGCGTCCGCCGCGTTCGCCCCGCATGGACGGGCGCCGGTCACCGTCGGAGCCGGCGGGCTCGCCGGCGGCCGGTGGCCGGCTGCGGCCTTCTGCTGGACCTTCGCCGTCGCGCCGCGGGCGGCGATCGCCGGCGGGTCGCGACGGCCGGCGCTCTTCTCCCTCCCGGAAGAAACGACTCTCCCGTCGCCGGTCCGGCGGACCCGCCAGGACAGTCGTGACGCCGGGCACCGGACGCTGCGTTCCCAGCACCTCGATCCGGCCCCCCGGGGCCTCCTTCTCCTTCGGCGGCAGGACCGACACGACCGTGATCCCGTCGATCTCGACCTCTGCCTCGATACGGAGGATGTCGCCGACCTTGGAGCCCTTCGGCAGGAGGGAGGCCGCCACGGCTCCTTTCGGCTGTCGGGCGCCCGCCGCGCGCCAGGTGAAGGTGTCGTCGTCCCGCGCGCTCGTGAGCTCCACGTCCATCCGATGAGGCATGACCGGCCAAAGCTACAGCTTCCGCGACATGAAGTTGTCATGTGGCACTCGATGCCGACCTCTCATGCGGGGAAGAGACGCGCTACAAACGACGCCTGGACTCCACCGGCCCAAGGGCGGACTCGGCCTTCGGCTCGAGACGGGCATAACCGACGGCGTCTGCTCGGGAGCCCTATCGTTTCCCCTATGAGGAGTTGTCCCACATGATCTTCCAGCAGTACTTCCTCGCCTGCCTCTCGCATGCCTCCTACCTCATCGGGGACGAGTCCACGGGCGTCGCCGTCCTCGTCGATCCGCAGCGAGACATCACGGGCTACCTGGAGGATGCCGAGCGGCAGGGCTTGCGCATCGAACACGTCATCGAGACCCACTTCCACGCCGACTTCCTCTCCGGTCACCTGGAGCTGGCGGCCGCCACCGGCGCCCAGATCTGCTTCGGCCAAGGAGCGGCGGCCGAGTTCCCCGTGCGCTGGCTGGCTGACGACGAGCGCATCTCGCTCGGCGACGTGGAGCTGGAGATACGCGCCACCCCAGGGCACACGCCGGAGTCCATCTCGGTCGTGGTCTACGAGCACGCCGGCGACGAGACCCCCTATGGCGTGCTGACCGGGGACACGCTCTTCATCGGTGATGTCGGCCGGCCCGACCTGCTCTCGAGCGAGGGTGTGACGGCCGAGGAGCTGGCAGGACTTCTCTACCGTTCCATCCACACCCGCCTGCTCACGCTGCCGGACGCCACCCGGGTGTTTCCTGCCCATGGGGCCGGCTCCTCCTGCGGCAAGAACCTCTCGAGCGAGACGTCGTCCACGATCGGCGAGCAGCGCCGCACGAATTACGCCGTCAGGATCCCCCGTGAGGACGACTTCGTGGCGGCGGTGACCGAGGGCCAGCCCGTCGCCCCCGCCTACTTCCCCTACGACGCCCACCTGAATCGCGAGCAACGTGACCTCCTCGACGACCAGTCTCCACCGTCCCCCCTCTCACTCGACGAGGTCCTCGCCGCTCAGGAGGCGGGCGCCGTCGTGCTCGACACCCGCGATCCGGCCGATTTCGCCCGGGGACATCTCCGCCATGCCGTCAATGTCGGCCTTGCCGGGCGTTTCGCCGAATTCGCCGGGGACGTCCTTCGACCCAGCGACGAGATCGTGCTCGTCTGCGACGAAGGACGCGCCACAGAGGCGCGCGTCCGGCTCGGCCGCATCGGGTACGACCGGGTGACCGGCTGCCTCGAGGGCGACGTGGCGGGCGCCCTGGCGGCCTCCCCGGGAGGCCCCGAGCGCGGCTCTCGCGTGACGGCAACCGAGCTGGCGGTGTTCCTCGCCCAGGTGCCGGCGCGACCGATCACGATCGTCGACGTGAGAAACCCGTCCGAGACGGAGGCTGGCCGCCTCCCCGGCTCGGTGAACATCCCTCTCTCCCAGCTGACCGCTCGCCTCGGCGAGATCCCGCTCGACCGGCCCGTGGTGACGCACTGCGCCAGCGGCTACCGATCCTCCATCGCCGCCAGCGTCATCGCCAGAGCCGGTCACACCGACGTCTCCGACCTCATCGGCGGCTACCAGGCCTGGGAGACGGTCGCTACAGACCACCTCGAGGGAGCACTGCCTGGATGAGGTGAGGCCCGTCCTCCTCAAAGGCCCCCCGGAGAGCTTTCGTGAACTCCTCCGCCGTCATCGCCCGTGTCGCCGGGACCCCCATGCCCTCGGAGAGGGCGACGAAATCGATCCCCGGTCGGCCGATCTCGAGCATCGAGCGGGCGATCGGACCGCCGGCTTCGGCGCCGACGCGAGCTAGCTCGATGTTCAAGATGGCATAGGACCCGTTGTCGAAGATGACGTTCGTGACGTTGAGCCCCTCGCGCGCCTGGGTCCAGAGCGCTTGGATCGTGTACATGGCGCTGCCGTCGGCCTCGAGGGCGAGCACGGGCCGGCCCGGACAGGCGACAGCCGCCCCGGCGGAGAGCGGCAACCCCTGCCCGATGGCATTGCCCGTGAGCGACAGCAAGTCGTGCCTCGGAGCGCCCTCGGTGGCCGCCGGCAGGTAGATGCCCGCCGTGATCGCCTCGTCCGAGAC
>DASPSK010000072.1:0-6644 GCA_035623975.1 Acidimicrobiales bacterium
AGTATTCCTTGCAGCCGAAGGGGGTCGTTGTGCAGGTGGATGCCGCCGCCCAGCGACTCGGTGCGACGTACCCGGCGCTCGGAGTCCTCGGAGACGCTCGCGACGTGCTGGCTGCATTGGCGGCGGGCGTGCCGAGGGCGCCGAGACCGTGGGGCGAGGAGGCCGTCACCGCCCTGCGGCACCGGGTCGCAGCGGGCCTGGCGTCGCAGGGGCGCGAGCTCGAGACCGGAATCCTCGCCGCCGTCGCCGACGCCGTCCCTGACGATGCCGTGCAGGCGTGGGACATGACCATCCTCGGGTACTGGGCGGCGGCTCATCAGCGGGCGCCCGAGCCGAGGCGATTTCTCTACCCGCTCGGGTCGGGCACGCTCGGCTACGCCTTCCCGGCTTCGCTCGGCGCCGCCGTGGCCCTGCCGGGCGTGCCCGTGCTCGCCGTCGTCGGAGATGGCGGCTTCGCCTACGGCATGGCCGAGCTCGCCACGGCCCGCCAGTACGGGCTTCGCACGACCCTGCTCGTGGTGGACAGCGGCGGCTACGGCATCCTCCGCGAGTACCAGATGGCCGCCTATGGCGTCGAGCACGAGGTCGACCTCGTGCAGCCGGATTACGAGGGCATCGCCCGGGCCTCGGGCGTAGCGGCGCGCCTCAGCGGTGCGGACCGCCTCTCGGAGGACCTCATCTGGGCGATGGCCCAGTCGGGCACGGCCGTGGTGGTGCTGCGTGAGCGCCTCGTGGCGGCGGAGCCCACGCCATGAGCAATCTCAGGGCACTTGCCCGCAACCCACTTCGATCGGTGCACGCCTACGACCCGGGCCCAAGCGTGCGGGACCTCGAGGCGCGCTACGGCGTGGCCGGCGTCGTGAAGCTGAACTGGAACGAGGACCTCTTCGGCCTGCTTCCCGGAGTGGCAGAAGCCGTCGCCGAGGAGCTCAGGAACGCATCGCTCTACCCCGAGCAGGCCTACAGCGACTTCCGGCAGCTCGTCGCCTCCTACATCGGCGCAGATCCCGGCATGGTCCTGCCCGCCCACGGAATCCAGGCTCTCGTCCTGTCGACCGTGTCCGTCTTCGTCAACCCGGGCGACCGCGTCGTCCTGCCTCAGCCGACCTACGGCCTCTACCGACAGGCGTGCGAGGCGGCCGGTGCAGTCGTGGTGCGCGTCCCCACGAAGGGCTACCGGCTGAACCTCGAGGCGATGGCGGCGGCGGCCGAGGGCGCCAAGCTCGTGTTCGTGTGCGACCCGAACAACCCGACAGGTGATGTCCTCGGAGCGTCCGAATGGACGGAGTTCCTCGGGGCGTTGCCGAAGGGCTGCCTCGCCGTCGTCGACGAGGCGTACGCCGACTACATCGATCCGGCCGAGCGTGTCCGGCGCGTCCTCGACGTCGCCGCCGGGCGTCCGGTCGTCGTGCTGCGAACATTCTCGAAGCTCTTCGGGATCGCCGGCCTGCGGCTCGGTTTCGCCGTCGTCCACCCGGAGCTGCTGCCCTGCTTCGACGCCGTGCACGAGCCCTTCAACGTCAGCCGCCTCGCTCTTGCCGCCGGCAGGGCCTGCCTGGCTGACACAGATGCCGTCGAGACGCGGCGCCGCCAGGTGGTGGCGGCTCGCCGGGCCTTCGCCGCCGACCTCACCGAGCTGGGCGTCTCTTCGTGGCCGTCAGAGGCGAACTTCGTCCTCTGCTTCCCTGGGGGCGATGACGTCGCCTGGTACGAGGGACTCGTGCGGCGGGGGTTTCTCGTCCGGCCGGGATCCGAGTTCGGTCTCCCCGGCCACCTCCGCATCACGATCGGCCCGCGCGAGCTCATGGCAGAGTTGGCGGCCGCCATTGCCGAGGTGCGCGACGAGGTGTCAACGGCCGGCTGAGCCGGCCTGCCGGCACCGATGGAGGCCCTTCCCACTGGCGAGCGTGGGGCCGTCCTCAGAGACGAGCACGCCGCCGCCGCCATGGCGTCGCATCGGGCTCCCTTGCAGGCATGGGGTCGGGCCTCTAGGCTGCGCCCCGCACGTTACGGGCGCATGACAGGAGTGCGAAGGGGGGCGCGGCGATGGAGCAGGATGCAGCCGCGGAACGAGATGCCTCGCAGTACTCACGCCGAGATTTTCTCGGGCGAACGCTCGGAGGAGCGGCCGTCCTCGGCATGGGAGGGTTGCTGGGTGCCTGTGGCAGCTCGAGCTCGACCACGTCCTCGACGATGGCGACCACCTCGAAGCCGAAGGTGGGAGGCACGTTCAACTTTGCCAGCACGGGCGGCGGGTCCTCGGACACCCTCGACGGCAACAACTGCGTGGAGAACCTCGACTTCGTGCGCGCTCCGCAGCTCTACGACTGCCTCATGGCGGTGGACGCCAACAACGTCCCGCAGCTGGCCCTGGCCGAGGAGGTGAGCTCGAACCCGGATGCGACCGAATGGACGATCCGCGTCAAGCAGGGCGTCGAGTTCCACAACGGCAAGACACTCACGATCGACGACGTGCTCTTCACCTTCAACCGGATCATCACGAACGATTTCTCCGCAGCCTCGGCGCTTGCCTACATGGACTTGAAGAGCGCCAAGAAGCTCGACAGCTACACGGTGCGCATCCCGATGACGAGCGGGTACTCCATCATGCCGATCACCCTCATCGGCGACGGCGAGATGAGCATCGTGCCGGAGGGCTACGACCCGAAGAAGCCCGTCGGCACGGGGGCCTTCAAGTTCCAGTCGTTCACCCCGGGCGTGCAGAGCACCTTCGTCCGTAACCCCAACTACTGGCACAGCGGTCAGCCGTATTTCGACTCCGTCGTCATCACGGACTACGCCGACGAGACCTCCCAGGTGAACGCCCTTACCTCGGGCGCCGCCGACGGCGTCGACCAGCTCTCGATCGCGAGCGTGAAGACGGTCAAGGACGCCGGCAAGACCATCCTCATCTGGAAGGGGCCCGGCTGGGTCCCCTTCACGATGCGGGTCGACCAGCCGCCCTTCAACGACGTCCGCGTGCGCCAGGCGATGCGCCTCGTCGTCAACCGCCCGGAGATGAACGAGGTCGTCTTCGGCGGCTACGGTGCCATCGGCAACGACGTCTTCGGCATCGACCAGCCCGACTATGACACCGCCCTGCCGCAGCGCGTGCAAGACATCACCCAGGCGAAGTCCCTCCTGAGGGCGGCCGGTAAGGAAGGCCTCAAGACGACGCTCGTCACCGCCCCCATCAAGACCGGCGCCGTGGAGATGGCAACCGTCCTGGCGCAGCAGGCGTCGCTCGCCGGCGTCACCATCAGCCTCGACTCGATCACGAGCGGGACCTTCTTCGGGCCGAACTACCTGAGATGGACCTTCGCACAGGACTGGTGGAGCGGCTACCCGTACCTTCGCCAGGTCGGTTACTCCATGGTTCCGGGCGCCCCCTGGGACGAGACGCACTGGGCCTCGAGCTCATACGGGCCTGCTTACCTGAGCCTCTACAAGCAGGCGCTCAGCACGACCAATCCGGCCACTCAGAACGACCTCGTCCACGACATGATGTCGATGGACTACAACTACGGTGGCTACATCATCCCGGTCTTCAACCCGATCATCGCCGGCCAGGCCAATTCGGTCAAGGGGGCGGTGCTGCAACACACCGGCGACCCCTGGATCCAGTACCAGTTCCGCAGCCTCTGGTTCGACTGAGCTTCCCGGTGCCGCTCCGGTAGGCGCCGAAGGGGTCCGGCGGCGGTTCTCCGGCCCTGCGCGCCCCGCGCTATGGCTCCTTCGCCCCGGGCGTGAGTTTCGGGACGTCTTTGATCAAGCGGATCGTGTACTCGTCGCTCGGGTGCTCGAGGATCTCTTCCACCGGACCGGCCTCCACGACGCGACCTTCGCAGAGGACGACGGCCGTCTGGGCGATGCTGCGCACGAGGGCGAGGTTGTGGGTGATGAAGATCATGGCGAGGCGGTGCTCGTGCTGCAGCCGGCGCAGGAGCTCGACGATGACGGCCTGCACCGAGACGTCGAGAGCCGACGTGACCTCGTCGCAGACGAGCAGGTCGGGCTCGACGACAAGGGCGCGGGCGATGGCGACGCGCTGGCGCTCCCCACCTGAGAGCTGGTCGGGAAAGCGGTGGAGGAAGGCGGAGCCCAAGGAGACGTCTGCGAGCACGCGGGCGATGCGGACCTCCCGCTCACGTGTCGTGAGCTGACGCTCGAAGTGCTCCAGGGGCTGAGAGATGATCTGGCTGACCGTCTTTCGGGGGTTGAGGGAGGTGTAGGGGTTCTGGAAGATGTACTGGATTCGCTTCAGGAGCTCGATCTGGCGCCCCCTCATCCCGCGGGCGAGGGGGCTCGCCTCGAAGCTCATCTGCCCTCTCCAGTTAGCGTGCAGCCCGACGATGCAGCGGGCGAGGGTGGTCTTGCCCGAGCCAGACTCGCCCACGATGGCCGTGCAGGACTCGGGCGCCACCTGCAGGTTGACGTCGTGGAGGACGGCGTGGCGCCCGTAGGAGGCTGAGAGTTCGTTCAGCTGGAGGATCGGCTCGGAGACGGTGAGGGACACCGGTACGGGCGTTCCCCTCGCCGCCAGCGCGCCGGCCCCGAGCTCACTCGCCCGCAGGCAGCGCACGAGGCGACCGGTGGCGTGCAGCGGTGCCGGGCTCTCGATCGAGCAGCGCTCGACGGCATAGGAGCAGCGGGGCGCGAACGAGCACCCCTTCGGACGCCTTCCCGGCCGGGGGGGCTGGCCCTTCATGCCCGTGAGGACTTCGCTTCGATCGGGCGAGGGCACGGCCTCGAGCAGCCCGCGGGTGTAAGGGTGGATGGGGAAGTTGAAGACCTGTTGGGTGGAGCCGAGCTCGATGATGCGCCCGGCGTACATGACGGCCACGTCGGAGACGAGCCCGCCGACGACGGCGAGGTCATGGCTCACGTAGACGGCCGCCACCCCATAGGAGCGGCAGAGTGCCCGCACCGTCTCGAGGACGTGCCGCTGCGTCGAGACGTCGAGCCCTGTCGTAGGCTCGTCGAGCACGATGAGCGACGGGCGGCAGGCAAAGGCCATGGCAAGGGCGACGCGCTGTTGCTGACCGCCGGAGAGCTGGTGGGGGTAACGCTTCAGGATGCCGCTGTTGACGTCGAGGCGGGCGTCCTGCAGGACCTCGACCGTGCGGGCTTCGACGTCCTCGACGGCGCCGGGGTGGCAGTTGAGCGCCTCCCGGAGCTGCAGCCCGATGCGAAGTGTCGGGTTGAGAGCCGCCGAAGGGTCTTGGGGCACGTAGGCGACCTTCGCCCCGCGCACGGCCCTCAGCTGGGCCGGCCGCAGGGAGAGGAGATCCTCACCGTCCAGGTTGATCCGGCCCCCGGCGATGGCGAGCCCCCGGCGGGCATGACCGAGGAGGGCAAGGGCTACGGTCGTCTTGCCCGATCCCGACTCGCCCACGAGGCCGAGCAGCTCGCCGGCCCGTACGGTGAAAGAGACCTCGTCGACGACGTCCTCGCCGCTCGAGGCGAGCTCGATACGAAGATTCTGGATCTCGAGGCGAACAGGGGCTGTCGTCAAGCCGGTCTCGGACGCCGCCGGGGCGGTCGTGCTCATGCCGCCTCCCGCGCCACCAGCTCGTCGATGAGGGCCGCCTCCTCAGGCCGCCGGTCGACGCCGATGGCCACGCGGGCGATGGCGTCGGTGAAGGTGTTCGTGCCGATGGTGAGAAGGGCGATGAGGGCGGCCGGGACAACGACGGCCCAGGGGTTCGAGCTGAGGCCGATACGGTTCTCCTGGATCATGAAGCCCCAGTTGGCCGCCGGGGGCGGCTGCCCGAAGCCGAGGAAATTGAGCCCGGCCATGAGAACGATCGAATAGGTGAGGCGGAGCCCGGTCTCGACCATGAGCGGGCTGATGAGGTTGGGGAGGATCTCGCTGCGCATCACCTTGGCGGGCTTGACTCCCTGCAGCTCGACAGCCTTCACGTAGTCGCGCTCGGAGATGTCCAAGGTGGCCGAGCGGAGCACCCGGGCTACGGCGGGGGCGTGGGCGAAACCGACGGCGAGCACGATGAGCCAGAGCTTCGGGCCGATGATGCTCACGAGCATGAGGGCGAACACGAGGGACGGGAAGGCGAGGACGACGTCGACCGTGCGCATGATGATGCCGTCGATCTTCCCCCGCAGGTAGGCGGCCGAGATGCCGGCCGCCCCGCCGACGATGACCCCGAAGGCAGTGGCGGCGACGGCCATGATCAGCAGCACCCAGCCGCCGTCGAGCACGCGGGAGAGCACGTCGCGGCCGAGGGTGTCCCCCCCGAGGAGGTCCTGGGCCGAGGGGGTGGAGAAGGGGATGGTGACGAAGTTGGTGGGCGAGTAGGGCTCGACGTGGGGCCCGATGACGGCGAGGAGGACGACGAATCCGGTGAGACCCAGGCCGACGGCGCCCCGGGGCGTGCGCACGGCCGCCTTCAGGGTGGCGAGCCATTGCATGTGGCGCCGGGAGGACAAGGGAATCCTGGGGGAACTGGCCACGGCTACCTGGCGATCCGGCGACGGGGGGTGACGAGGAGGGCGATCAGGTCGGTGAGGATGTTCATGAAGACGTAGAAGGCAGCCAGGATGAGGACGATGAGCTGGATGACGGGGATGTCGCGGTCGTTGACGGCGTTGACGAGACCCTGGCCGATGCCCGGGAAGTTGAAGAC
>DASPSK010000124.1:0-3954 GCA_035623975.1 Acidimicrobiales bacterium
CGTCGGTCTCATAGCCGACGACCGGAGTGCTCGCACCGCCGTTGATTCCCTCCGGGGGGAATGTCAGGCCGTCGAATGCCCAGTGCGTGGGCACGACGGCGTGGTAGCTGTCGATCGCCCGCATCCCGTCCCACCAGCCCCCGCCGTAGGCGCCGCTCGAAAGCGTGAGCCAGTCCTCCGGGTCCCTGGCGTGCCAGAGGGCGTCGCTCGAGCGCCCGGCGGCGCTGCCCTCAGGCGACCCGCTCTCGATCTTGCGGCAGAAGAGGCGATCGCCGGCCGCCGAGAATTCGACCATGAAGCAGGCCACATCCCCCGCGAAGAAGGCGACGTTGCCGCCCCGGTCGACGAACTCGAGCACGCGCCGTCGCATCTCCGCGCTCCAGTACTCGTCGTGGCCGGCACTGAGCAGCAGCCTGATGTCTTCGAGCAGGCTCGGGTCGTCGTGCAGCTCGAAGTCGGTGCAGTACGCGGCGCGATAGCCATGACTCTCGAGCCAGGCGATGAAGGGCGCGTCCCAGTGAGCGAAGGTCTGGCGACGGGATGCGCGGTGGAAGACGTCCGGTGCGTCGCCTTCCATCACGCGGCCCCCGACGCCGCCGTTGCCGGGCCGCTGGAGGCTGGCGACGTACCCCTGGCCGGACCAGTCGCGGGCCCAGCGCTGGCCGGCGTACAGACTGGTGCCCCCCAGTTGGTTGTACGCCGTGTAGGTGGCCGTCGGCAGCTTGAAGAGCATTGTGGGCCGATCGGCTCCCTTGTTCCGTCGCAGGACGAAGAGGCATGCGTCGGAACGCGTGAGCACCTGCGGGCCGACCTCGAGCGGCTCGAGGGATCCTGCAGCGCTGCCCGGCACGGGGACGGCGACGTAGACGCCGTCGGGCAAGGCAGCTTCGAGAGGAATCGAGACCCGTGGCCATCCCCACGCCTCGTCCGGGCGGCCGAGCGGGATCGAGTGCCCGGCGTGGAGCGACGTGTCACCGCTCACCTCCTCGACGGCCGCCCCGCAGCGAAACAACCGCACACCGAATTGCTCGAGCTCCGTGGAGACGTGGAGCTGCAACTGGGTGTCGGAGGTGATCGTCAGTGGCCAGGCATAGCACCGCGTCATGCGCCGTCCCCCCCTTTTTGGCCGAGACCACTCGCCTGCTCTGAAAAACAGCAAGTTAAACGATGGCGGCGCTGGCCAGGGGGCCTTCCTCCAGGAGCTGTCCGGTGATGGGGCTATACCTATCTCGTGCACGATCGGCCTCCGTTGGCGGCGAGCTCGCCTCAGCGACCCGCTCGCCAAGTCGCCTGGCTGACGCCGCTCGTGCAGCTGGGAGCGTTCGTCATCATCCTCGGCATCCCCGACGGGGCGCTCGGAGTGCTCTGGCCGAGCATGCGAGCGGCCTTTCACTTGCCGCTCGACTATCTCGGCGTGCTCACGGTGGCCGCAGCAGCCCTGTACTTCACGGGAGGACTCATCGCCAACCGGGCGAGGGTCCGCCTGGGCGCGGGGAATGCCATGGTGGTCGCCTGCGGCGTGGCTCTGATCGGCCTCGTCCTGTGGGGCAGCGCAGGTTCCTGGCTGCTCGTCCTCGCCGGTGTCGGCGTGCTCGGCCTCTCGCGAGGGGTGATCGACGCCGTCGTCAACGCGGAGGCTGCGCTCGAGGGGGGAGTGCGCCGCCTCGGCCTCGTCCATGGGTCGTGGGCCATCGGCGGCACGCTCGGCCCCCTCCTCGTCGCCGCCGTGCTCGTGTGGGCACACGATTGGCGCGTGGCGGTCGTCGTCGTGGCCGCAGCCGTGATCCTGCTCGGGCCGTTCGCGCTCGCCGACCGGCGGGCGCAGGGTGCGCTTGCGCCGGCAGCGACGGCGGACGCCGGAGCCCAGGCCGCCGGCGGTCAGTCGGCCCGCACGGGCGCTCGCGGCGGCAACCGCGCACGCCTCGCACTGATCATTGCCGCCTTCATCGCCTACACCGCCGCCGAGAGCGGCCCGATCGCCTGGGGGTACACGTACCTCGTCTTCGACCGCCAGGCTTCTCGCACGCTGGCGGCCGTCGCCATGGCCTTGTTCTGGGCCGCCTTGACGGCTGGCCGCTTCGGGCTGGCGGCACTGGACCAACGCCTGGCCGGAACAGTGGTCCTCGAGGCAAGCTGCCTGCTCATGATCGCCGGCGCGGGCCTGTTCTGGATCCTCCCGGGGTCCTCCGCCATCGCCGGTTTGCCCATCGCCGGGTTGGGCGCCGCCGCCGTCTTCCCCATGCTCGTGGCTCTCATACCGTCGCGGATGGGGGAAGCGGCCACCGGTCACTCCGTCGGTGCCGCCATCGCCGCCTCCAGCGTGGGCGGCCCTGCAGCCGTCGCCCTCTTCGGAGTGATGGCGGCGCACCTCGGGGTGGGGGTTCTCGGCGGCTGCCTCTTCGTTTCCGCACTGGTCCTCTACGTCGTGAACCGCGTGCTCACTCTCACCATCGCGCACGGGGCGACGTGAGCGATCGCCCGCGTGTGGTCGTGGTGGGGGCGGGTTTCGCGGGCTTTGGCGCCTGCGAGGCCCTGGCGGGGGCGGACGTCGACATCGTCCTCGTCGATCGGCACAACTACAACACGTTCCAGCCGCTCCTCTACCAGGTGGCGACCGCAGGGCTGAACCCCGGTGACATCGCCTACCCGGTACGGGCGTACGCGAGCTCCCACCCCCGTCTTCGCTTTCGCCAGGACGAGGTGGCGAGCGTGGATTTCGCTGCCCACAGGGTCTCCTTCGTCGAGGGGCCGCCGATCGGCTACGACTTTCTCGTGCTGGCGGCGGGTGCCGGCACGGCCTACTTCGGAGTGCCCGGCGCCAAGGAGCACTCCCGGGCGATCTACACGATGGAGGACGCCGTGGCCGTACGCGACCTCGTCCTCGAGGCGGTGGAGCGCGCCGCTTCCCACGGGGTGTCCGACGGCGACCTGACGGTCGTCATCGTCGGCGGCGGCCCGACCGGTGTGGAGATGGCCGGAGCCCTCGCCGAGTTGCGGCAGATGGAGTTCGCGACGCACTACGCCGATCTCGAGCCGTCGCTCTCCCGCATCGTCCTCCTGGAGCAGCAGGACCGCCTGCTCGGGGCGTTCCACCCGAAGCTGAGCGCCTACGGCCTCGCCGTGCTCGAGCATCGGGGCGTGGAGGTTCGCTGCGGTGAGGCCCTGAAGGAGGTTCATGGGGACCGTGCCGTGCTCGCCTCTGGCGAAGTCGTTCCGTGCGGCCTCGTGATCTGGGCGGCGGGCGTCGGCCCGGCCGCCCTCACCTAGGCACTGGTGCTCCCGAAGGTGCGCGGGCGGATCGAGGTCGCCGACGACCTGCGCGTGAGGGGACTCGACGACGTCTTTGCCGTCGGCGACATGGCGGCGGCCACCCCTGTGAACGGGGTGCTTTTGCCGCAGCTGGCGCAGCCGGCCATCCAGGAGGGCCGCCACGCCGGAGAGCAGATCCGGCGGATGCTCGCCGGTGAGGAGACAGTGGCGTTTCGCTACCGGGACAAGGGGATCATGGCGACGATCGGGCGGCGGGCTGCCGTCGCGCAGCTGCCGGGCGGGGTGCGCCTGCGAGGGACGCCGGCCTGGCTGGCATGGCTCGGGCTGCACATCGTCTTCCTCCTCGGCGTGCGCAACAGGACCTCCGTCCTCCTCAACTGGGCCTGGCGCTACGTCTCATGGGGGCGGGGGCCTCGGGTCATCGCTGGGGGCTGAGCCTGCCGTCGTCGCTCCTCGCTTGCTCGCCTCCTCCTCGCTTCCTCGCCTTCTCCTGGCTTCCTCGCCTTCTCTCGTCGCTCTTGTGACACACCCCTTCTGTTGTGACACACCCCTTCTGTAAGCTCGTCCGTAGTCGTCACCGCCGGTGTGCCTGGGCCTCCCTCGGCCCTCCCTCGGAGTTCCTCAGCCTTCCGGCGGGGCGGGTATCGCGCTCGGCGCCTTTGCTGTGGTCTTTTCGAGAAAGGT
>DASPSK010000099.1:0-8074 GCA_035623975.1 Acidimicrobiales bacterium
ATGTTCACCGTCACCGACGGCCCGGGTGCCCCGCCACCGCCGGGCGCTGGTCGTGCCCCCGCCCGCCTCGCCGCCGCCCGCCCCGCCGCCGCGGGGCAGCCCGGAGATGGCTTGCCTGGCTTCAGGCCGCCCACGGGCCAGCTCCCCCTCCGGCCGGCTGCAAGAGCCCAGCAGTAGGCTCGAGGGCGAACTGGCGACGAGGAGGGTGGTCGAGATGGACGTCCGCGACAAGCTCTACATCGACGGTGCGTGGGTGGCACCGAGCAGCACCGATTCCGGCGAGGTGACCGACTCGGCCACCGAAGAGGTCATCGGTCGAGTGCCCCTCGGGTCGGCGTCCGATGTGGACGCCGCCGTCGCGGCCGCGCGGGCGGCCTTCGAGGAGTGGTCGAAGGTCTCCGTCTCGGAACGGGCGAAGTTCACCTCCCGCATCGGCGAGGCCCTCGGGGCGCGCATGGCCGACATCGGTGAGCTGATCGCTCACGAGGTCGGCATGCCGCTCAATCTCTCCATGCTCATCCAGGCAGGCTTGCCCATCAGCACGTTCCTGTCGATGGCCGACCTCGTCGAGCAGGTCGTCTGGGAGGAGCAAGTCGGCAACTCGCTCGTCGTGCGCGAGCCCGTCGGGGTGGTGGGAGCCATCACGCCGTGGAACTACCCGTTGCATCAGATCGCCGCCAAGGTGGCGCCCGCCCTCGCGGCGGGGTGCACCGTCGTGCTGAAGCCGAGTGAGGTGGCGCCCCTCAACGCCTTCCTCCTGACCGACGTGATTCATGACGTCGGCCTGCCCGCGGGTGTCTTCAACCTCGTGTCGGGCCTGGGACCGGTCGTCGGCGAGGCCATCGCCGCCCATCCGGGTATCGACATGGTGTCGTTCACCGGCTCCACCCGTGCCGGGCGCCGCGTGGGCGAGCTCGCCGCCCAGACGGTCAAGCGGGTGGCGCTCGAGCTCGGCGGCAAGTCCGCCAACGTCATCCTGGCAGACGCCGATCTCGCCAAAGCCGTCGCCACGGGCGTGACGATGTGCTACCTGAACTCCGGGCAGACCTGCAGCGCCCTCACGCGCATGGTCGTCCCCCGCAGCCGCCTGGCCGAGGTGGAGGAGATTGCCGTGCGCGAAGCGGAGGCGGCCACGCCCGGGAGCCCCTTTGCCGACACGACCCGGCTAGGTCCGCTCGTGTCGGCCGTCCAGCGCGAGCGTGTGCGCGCCTACATCCAAAAGGGCGTCGACGAGGGCGCCAAGCTCCTGACGGGCGGCGTCGAGCCACCCGAGGGCCTCGAAGTCGGCTATTACGTGCGCCCCACCGTCTTCTCCGAAGTGCGGAGCGACATGACCATCGCCCAAGAGGAGATCTTCGGCCCGGTGCTCGCCATCCTGCCCTACGACACCGAGGAAGAGGCCATCGCCATCGCCAACGACTCCGCCTACGGGCTGGCCGGGGCGGTGTGGGCCGGAGACGCCGAGCGTGCCAAGCACGTCGCCCGCCGCATCCGCACGGGGCAGGTCGACATCAACGGCGGTAGCTTCAACCCGCTCGCCCCCTTCGGCGGCTTCAAGCAGTCCGGCCATGGCAGAGAGCTCGGGCGGTTCGGGCTCGAGGAGTTCCTCGAGATCAAATCGCTGCAGCTGTGAGCTGAGCGAGGTGCGGCCACCGGGTGCCTGACGCTGCTGAGCTCTCCGGGCCCGCCGAGCGGTCGCCCGGGGCTCCTTCCGAACCTGCCAAGCCGCCCGGTCGCGCCCGAGGGCGAAAGCGAATCGCCCCCTGGGTTCGCTACGTCGTCGGCATCGGCCTCGGAGCAGCCGCCCTCTGGGCCGTGAGCGGCCAGCGCGGTGAGCTCGTGGGCGCAACGAGCGAGCTGAGTCGGTTGAACGTCGGTTTCGTCGTGGCGGCCGTCGCCTCCGAGGCGACCTCGTTCCTGTCGTTCGCCCTCATGCAACAGCGCCTGCTCCGAGCCGCCGGAGTCCGTCTCCGCACGGGCCGCGCCCTCAGCCTCACGGTGGCCGCCTCGGCGATCTCGAGCTCCATCCCGGCAGGCCCGGCCGTCGCCACCGTGTACGCCTACCGGCAGTACCGGCGGGCCGGGGCAGACGAACCCATTGCCGCCTGGGCCCTCCTCGCCAACCTGCTCTGCTCGGCGCTCGGCCTCACTCTTGTCGCCGGAGCAGGCGTCCTGCTGGCCGAGCGGGAGGGGGCGGCTCTCGACCTCATCGGCGTCATCGTGTCGGCCCTCGTCATCGCGCTGCTCGCCATGGCGGTGTTCTCTCAGCGCAAGTTCGTCGCCAAGGCGGCGGTCCTCGGCATCCGCTTGTCGAAGCGGCTCACCGGGTTCCCCCGGGGTGACGCCGAGGCCCATCTGACCCGCGTCGCCCAGCAGCTGAGCCAGGTGAAGCTCAGTCTGCGAGATCTCGTGCCCGTGCTCGGTTGGTCGCTCGGCAACTGGATCTTCGACTGCGGGGCGCTTGCCCTCGGCTATGCCGCCATTGGCGCGGGGATCCCCTGGCGAGGACTGCTGCTCGCCTACGGTGCCGCCCAGCTGGCGTCGAACCTGCCGATCACGCCGGGCGGCCTCGGCGTGGTGGAAGGCAGCCTGACGGTTGCCCTGGTCGCCTATGGCGGCGTGCAGGTCTCGACGGTGGCAGCCGTCATCCTCTACCGGATCATCAGTTTCTGGGGTTTCCTGCCGGTGGGCTGGCTCGTGTGGGCCGTGAAGACCATCCGCGACCGCCGGGCGGATCGGGCTCGCGACCGCGCCGTAGCAAGGCCCGTGCCCGATGGGCTCGCCGTCGCCCACGCCGTGGCCGATGTGAAGGGCTCGACGTGAGGCCGCCCCGTCGCCTCCTCGCCGTTGCCGCCGTCCTCGTGGCCGGCACGCTCGGCGGCTCGGCGCTCGGGGGCTGTGCCGTGGCCCGAAACGAGCTCGGCACCCACACCAGCCTGTGCTTTCGTGTCCTCCCGGAGGCGAAGGCAGCCGTCGGAAAGCGGGCGATCTTCGCGGGCGTCGTCTCGACTTCCGGCGACACCGTCGTGCGGGCGGTCGAGCGCATGCGGAATCATCGGCCTCTCCCCCTCTCGTTGAGGGACGTGAAGCACGACGCGACGTGTCTTGTGGCCTATCGGGGCGAATTCACCGTCGCCCGTGTGGAGCGAGGTTGGGCGCCGGTGCCCGGACCCTACCGGGCCGCCATCGTGGTGGTACGCCCGGCGAAGGAGCGGGTTGTCATGACCGTCCTGTTCCGGAAGTTGCCGAGGTCGATCAACTTCCACCACGGGTTGACCTGAGTGATCGCGGCGGTGGCGGCCGGCGTGCGCGGGGCGGCGGGCTGGCGTACCATGCCGCAAAACGAGAACGTGTTCCATTCTCTCACCCGGACGGCGATGCAAGGGTGGTGCTGCGGGTTGTCGCCTGGTTCTCGAAGGTGGGAGCGGGCGCACGAGGGGGGGCGAGAGCAGTGGCGAGAGCAGCACGTGTGCTTCGGACCGCAGTGGCGGCGAGCGCCCTCACGCTCGTGGCAGCCGGCTGCGGCAGCGGCGTCTCCGGCAGCACGACGACGACCGCCTCGTCGGCCGCCACGACGACGTCGCTGCCGGGCACGACGGGGCCGCAGACCCCGAGTCCGGGCGTGAGCGCCAGCACGATCACCGTCGGGAACGTCTCGACGACGGGCGGCATCGTGCCCGGGCTGTTCCTCGGAGCCCAGGTGGGCGTGCAGGCGTACTTCGACTACATCAATTCGACCGGCGGCATCGACCACCGCAGGCTCGTGGTTGACAACAAGGACGACGAGCTCTTCTGCACGAACAACAAGACCGACACCGAGGCGCTGATCCCGAAAGTCGTCGCCTTCGTCGGCTCCTTCTCGATCGAGGACGACTGCGGCGGCGTCGTCATCCCCGACACGATCGCCAACATCTCGGACTCGCTCGACCCCGTCGTCACGAAGCTGGCGAACACCTTCAGCCCCCAGCCCATCCAGAACGGCTGGGGGACCGGGCCGTTGCTGTGGCTGAAGGAGCACTACGGCTCGGACATCGGTCATGTAGGCGCTCTCGTGGGCGACGTCTCCACCGTGCTGAGCTCCTGGGAGGGCGAGGAGTACGCCCTCAAAAGCCTCGGCTTCCACATCGCCGACGTGGAGGACTACGACGTCGGTCAGACGGCCTTCCAGGCCTCCGTCATCCGCATGAAGCACGACGGTGTGCAGATTGTCCTCCTCGACCAGGCGGACGTGAACGCCATCGCCGCCTTCCTCGACGCCGCCTCGCTCGAGGGCTTCCGCCCGGCCATCTTCTTCAACTCCGGCTCTGCCTACGACGGCACCTTCATCGCCAAGGCGGGGGCGGCCGCCAGCAACATCGTCGTCGCCATCCACGAGTCGCTCTACCTCGGCCAGGACGCCAACACCGTGCCCGAGGTGAAACTGTTCGACCACTGGATCGACGTTGCCCACCCGGGGTATACGCCCGACATCTATTCGGTCTTCGGCTGGGCTTCGGCCATGCTCTTCGTGCAGGCGCTACAGAACGCCGGTCCGGATCCGACGCGGGCGACCGTGCTGGCGGCGCTGGAGAGGATCACGACCTTCGACGCCGGCGGGCTCATCGCCCCCGACAACCCCGCCGGCAAGGTGCCGCCGGACTGCTTCGTCGTCGCCAAGGTCGCCAACGGCCACTGGGAGCGGGTGTCGCCGTCCACGGGCTTCATGTGCGCCGGCACCTACATCTACGACCCGTCCCTCCCGTGAGGTTCCGGCAGGACCCGCGCCCGGGCTGACGTGCAAGAGTTCCTCCAGTTCCTCGTCCTCGGTGTCGTCGCCGGGGCGATCTACTTCGTCGCCGCCAGCGGGCTCGTCGTCACGTACTCCACCTCGGGCGTGTTCAACTTCGCCCACGGCGCCCTCGGCATGGTCGCCGCCTTCTCCTACTGGGCGCTGCACGTCGCCCTCGGGTGGCCGGCCGTGCCCGCCCTCCTCCTCGTGGTCATCGGCGGGGGCCCGATGACCGGAGCGCTGCTGGAGCGGTCCCTCATGCGACGCCTGCGGGGGGCGCCCACGCTCTCCACCATCGGCGTGACGATCGGGCTCCTGCTGGCGCTCGTGGGGGCGGCGTCGTTCCTGTGGAACCAGAACGAGTCGCGGGTCGTGCCGGGTTTCTTCGGTCCGACGAGCGCCGTCACCGTGCTGGGCGTCGCCATCAGCTACGACCAGCTGACCGTTCTCGCCATTGCCGTGGTCGTGGGTGGTGCCCTCTGGCTCCTCCTGCACCGGACCCGGCTCGGTGTGGCGATGCGGGCGGTGGTGGACGATCCGGAGCTGCTGGCGCTCTCAGGCATCTCACCGGCCGCCACTGCTCGGGCGGGATGGATGCTCGGGTGCTCTCTGGCGGCTCTTGCCGGCGTGCTCCTGGTGGACTTCTACGCCGACCAGAACCTCGTCATCCTGACGCTCACCCTGGCCGTGCTCAGCACCATTTCGGCGGCCGTCGTGGGGCGGCTCCGCAGCCTCCCCCTCACGTTCCTCGGCGCCATCGTGCTCGGCATCGCCGTCAACATGGGCGTCGGCTACCTGCCGCAGAGCTGGCAGGACCTGCAGGCGACCATCCCGATGGTCCTGTTGTTCGTGGCCCTGCTCATCGTCCCGCAACGCCGGCTGCGGGTCGCCGAGCGGGTGCCTAGCTTCCGCATGCCCGTCGCCAGCCTGCGGAACTCGCTCGCCGGCGCGGGCGCCCTCCTCGCCGTCGGCCTCCTCGCCTCGCGCCTGCTCCCGTCGAACGACATCCTCCTCCTGTCCTACGGCGTCGCCTTCGCGATCATCGGCCTCTCCCTCGTGCCCCTCACGGGCTACGCCGGCCAGATCTCCTGTTGCCAACTTACCTTCGCCGGGATCGGCGCCTTCGCCATGGCGAAAGTGGGAGGCGACGACTCGCCCCTCGGCTTGCTCGCCGCCGTGGCCCTTGCCGGCGCCGTGGGAGCAGTCATCGCCCTGCCGGCGATCCGCCTCCAGGGCCTCTACCTGGCGCTCGCCACCCTGGCGTTCGCCGCCTCCATGGATGCCGGCTTCTTCGAAACGAGCCATTTCGGCGGCTACGGCGGGTACCTGGCGGTCGGCCGCGCCCCCGTGCTGGGGCTGGAGCTGTCCTCCGGGCGGGCCTATCTCCTCTTCCTCCTCGTCGTCTATGCCCTCGCCGCCATCGGGGTGCTGGCGCTCCGCCGTGGCCGCTTCGGGCGCCGGCTCGTGGCGGCGCACGACAGCGCCGTGGCCGCCTCGACGACCGGCGTTCGGGTGGCGCGGACGCGTCTCGCCGTCTTCGCCCTCTCGGCCGCCCTGGCGGGGCTCGGGGGAGCCCTCCTCGGCGGCGTGGACTTCATCGCCGAGCCGAACGACTATCAGATGCTCTCCAGCCTGGCGCTCCTCCTCCTCCTCACGGTGTGGGGCATCCGCTCCGTCTCCGGCGTGCTCGTGGCCGGCTTGGGCCTCTATCTGATCCCGTACTGGCTGAACGGCAATTACTCGTGGCTGTACCTGCTCACGGGGCTGGGCGCCATCGGCATCAGCCGGCAGCCCGAGGGCGTCATCGGCGACCTCGTCTCGCGACTGGGGCGACGCGGTCCCGGGCTCGGCGGCCTGCGAGGCGCCCGGGCAGCCTCGCTGGCGCCCGCCCCGGCGGGGACGCCCATGACCCCGGCGGTGATCGATGGCGACGGCTGAGACGGCCGACGCCTCCGCCGGCGCCGGGCGCTTCGGGGCGTCCGGTCCCGGGCAGGCCGCTCTCGAGCTCGAGTCCGTCGGGCTCGCCTACGGGGGACTCGTGGCCCTGTCCGGGGTCGACCTGAGCGTGCAGGCCGGCCGGATCACCGGGCTCATCGGCCCGAACGGCGCCGGCAAGACGAGCCTCTTCGATGTCGTCACCGGTCTCACCCGCCCAAGTGCCGGGCGCGTGCTCCTGCACGGCCGCGACATCACCCGGTCGCGCCCGGCCACTCGTGCCCGGCTCGGTCTCGGCCGGACCTTCCAACGCCTCGAGCTCTTCTCGTCGCTCACCGTCTTGGAGAACGTCGCGGTCGCCGCCGAGGCCGCCGATCCGGCCCGCCTGCGGCCGCGGCGCTGGCGTCTGCTCGAGTCGGACGCCTCGGCGATCGTCGATCAGCAGCTCGAGCGGGTGGGCTTGACGGCGAGCGCCTCGGCTCGGGTGGACACCCTCTCGACGGGCACCGCCCGCCTCGTCGAGGTCGCCCGCGCCCTGGCTGCCCGCCCGACGGTGCTCCTCCTCGACGAGCCGGCGTCGGGTCTCGACCCGACCGAGACCGATCGCCTCGGCGCTGTCCTCGTCTCCCTCGCCGCCGACGGCATTGCGGTGCTCCTCGTCGAGCACGACGTCGAGCTCGTGATGCGGATCTCCTCCGAGGTGGTCGTGCTCGACCGTGGCGCTGTGCTGGCCGCCGGGTCGCCGGCAGCCGTCCACCAGCGGCGCGAAGTGGTGGAGGCCTATCTCGGTCAGCTGGCGGTGTCGTGAAGGCCCCCGAGCCCGTCAGGGGAATGGCGATCTCTCTCGAGGGCGTCCGCGCCGGCTACGACGGCATCGAGGTGCTGCACGGCGTCCATCTCTTCGCCGGGCCTGGCGACGTCTGCGTCCTGCTCGGCCCGAACGGTGCCGGCAAGTCGACGATGCTGCGGGTCATCTCGGGCCGGCTCGGGCTCGAGTCCGGCCTGCTCGTCGTCGATGGCGAGGCCGTCCGCAGCCCCCAGCCTGAGCGCCTGGCCGCCAGGGGGATGTGCTGCATCCCCGAGGGTCGCGGCATCTTCCCCAACCTCACGGTCGAGGAGCACCTGGCACTCTGGGCCGGTCGGCACCGGCAGAGCCGGCGGGAGTTGCTGGAGGCGATGTCGGGGCGTTTTCCCGCGCTGGCGTCGCGCAGGAGCCAGCTGGCCGGCTCGCTCTCCGGCGGCGAACGCCAGATGCTCGCTCTCGCACGGGCGCTACGACCCGGAGTGCGGACGCTCGTCTGCGACGAGCTCTCCATGGGGCTCGGACCGCAGGTCGTCGAGCAGCTGTACGTCTTTGTCGCCGGCCTCGCC
>DASPSK010000108.1:0-5572 GCA_035623975.1 Acidimicrobiales bacterium
CCAGCGCACGGCGGGCGAGGGGAATGTAGGCAAAGGCGGCCGTGAAGCTGAACACCAGCGCCGGTACGACCAACACCCAGGTGACGTCGCGGAGGTCACGCGCCCAGGTGGCATGTGTGTCGGCCAGGAGGAAGAGGGGGAAACACCCCATCAGCCCGAACGTGCCCGCTTTCCCGACCCAGAGCACGTCGATCCTTCGCGCCCCGGAGGCCGCCAGGGCGAGGACCGCCACCGAGACCACCAGCTCGCGGCCGAGGACGAGGCCCGCCAGCCACCAGGGCACGGCGCCGTAGGCGGCGATGGCGATGACACCGGCCGCCAGCACGATGCGGTCCGCCGTCGGGTCGAGCACCTTGCCGAGTGTCGTCACCTGGTGGAGGCGGCGGGCGACGTAGCCGTCGAGGAAGTCCGTCATGCCGGTGACCATGAGCACCACCGTGGCGGCGATGCGCTCGTGCGAACCGAAGAGCAGCCAGAGGAAGACTCCGACGAGGCCGAGGCGTCCGACCGAGAGCACGTTCGGGACCGTCCAGACGCGGTCGAGGCGAGGGTCCTCCGGGGGGTCGGTGTCGCGGCTGGCGGTATCGCCGTTGCCGGCGTCGGTACGGGCGGTGCCGGCACGGGCGGTGTCGGCACGGGCGGTATTGGTACGGGCGGTGTCACGGCCGGCGCTGGCGGTACGGGCGCTGGCGGTACGGGCGGTGTCGGCCGCGCCCTCTGCTGCAGTCTCCGACCCCACGAGCGAAGTCTACGGTCAGGGCCCTCCGCATCGCTGTGCGAGTGCGCCGCCGACGGTCGTGGGCCGGCCGGCTGCCCGGCGGCGAGCTCGGTGGCGTCGGCAGGCGTCTTCGGTCGCTCTGCGCGCACAGATCCCCCGAGATGGGCACCCGGACGCGAACCTTGCACCTGCAGTGAGCAAACAGGGGGGTGTCCGGTCGCTGGAGGCACACGGATCCCTCCTGGGCTGGGCGCCTGGACTCGAACCTTGCGCCTGCAGTGACCAAAGAGGGGGGTGTCCGGTCGCTGGAGGCACACAGATCGCCCGCCGGCGGCCCGCGCCAGCGCGGGCTCGCCGCCACGCCGAGGCCCGGGCACGGGGAGCTGGCCTTAGCCTGGTGCCGTGCGTAAGGGGTGGCGCTGGACTCTGCGAGGGGTGGCTGTGCTGGCCTTTGCAGCCGGTGGAGTCCTTCTCGCAGTGCATCCGAGTGCTCGCTACCCGTTAGAAACCGCCAGCATCGTCCCTGAGCCCGGGCACCCAACGCAGCATCCCACTGGCCTTGCCAGCTGCCTCAGCCCGTTCAACCGGCTCACGGGCACGCAACAACAAGAGTTCCCACCGGAGTACATCGGCCCGCCACTGAGCCTCTTCCCGGGGATGCGCTCCCGCCTGGCGGCGTGTAGCGCCGCAACGAACGGACGTGAGCACGCGGTCGATGCTCTCGGCATCAGCGGCGTCCTCCTCGTCGGCGTGTCGTTCCTTCCACGCCGCAGGGTGTTGGCGGCCAACTCCTCCCCGGACCCAATGAACAGGCCTTACTGGCCTTCGCTTCGTTGACTCCGTGTCCGGCAACAAGGTTCGCTCGTCCGCAGAACGACCCACCCTGATGAACCTGCCGTCGCATTGGGTACTTGCGCTCGACGGCGCCCACGGACCTCGTGGCATCTCGTGAGGCGCCGGGAGCCTGACGCTCTCTGAGAGCGCCGCGCAAACGCTCCCGATGCGCGAACAGCTGCGCGTCGTGCTTTGTAGAGCATGAGGATGGTGCGGTTTCGTCGCGTCGTCGCCCTCGGTGCGCTGGCACTCGCAACCACCGCCTGCTCGGGAGGAACAGCCGCCGTGCACACACCGACCGGACAGGTGTGTGGCGTCCAGGCAATGTCTGGCGGTCCGGCACCCGGAGTACAGGATCCTGCGCTTGTTCATATCTGCGGTCCGAGACCCTTCAGGCCGGCTTACTGGTTCAGCATCGTGGCCAGCAACGGCAAGAGGTACAAGGCGTACGTCGACAAGCTCGGCGGGTGGTCGGAGCGACTACCCGCGGGGACTTATCGCGTCGATGGGAAGGGTGGGTGCGGACTTGAGCATCCGTTCGTCGTCACGGCAGGAAAGATCCTCAAGGGCGTCATTGCGTGGTTCGGTTGCCTCATACCTTGATTGCCCGTCTGGCAACTCGCCTAACGCACGCCTGAGGCACGAACCAGATCCCGCCAGTAGCTCGAGGCTGACGCACGGCTCTGACCTCCGGTTATTCGGTGGGCGCTCCAGGACTGGCCGCCTCGACCAAAGCCCGGAAGAGGCTGAGGTCGTCGCCTGCTTCCGGATGCCACTGCACGCCGATGAGGAAGGGGATGGAGGGGTCCTCGACCCCCTCGATCGTGCCGTCGTCGGCCCAGGCCGACGCCACGAGGCCCTCCCCCAAGCGGTCGATCGCCTGATGGTGAGCGGTCGGCACGCCCGAGCGATCCCAGCCGACCGCCTTGGCGAGCAGACTGCCCGGCTCGACGCGCACGTCGTGCAGGCCGTGATCGTTGGCGAGCGGCGCATGGCTGGCGTCCCCCACGACGTCGGGCAGGTGCTGCAGGAGGGTGCCCCCACGAACGACGTTCAGCACCTGCAGACCCCGGCAGATCGCCAGCGTCGGCAGCTGCTCGCGCTGGGCCGCCTCCACGAGGGTCGACTCCAGCTCGTCGCGGGCGCTTCGCGGCACGCCCGTGGCGGTGTGCGCCTCCGCCCCGTAGCGCCCCGGGTCGACGTCAGGACCACCGGAGAGGATGACGCCGTCGAGGCGGGACAGCAGCGCTCGGGCGTTTTCGAGCGAGAGCTCCTGCACGGGGATCAAGACGGTGAGACCGCCGGCTGCCTCGACTGAGCGCACGTAGTCCGCCGGGAGCAGGCTGGCTCGCTTGTCCCATTGGTTCCAGCGGGCCTGTTCCTCGTACGCCGTGATCCCGATGACAGGGCGGAAAGTCATAGCGGCGTGACGTAGGCGGCCGAGATGCCGCCGTCGACGAGGAACGTCGACGCCGTGATGAACGAGGCGTCGTCCGAGGCGAGAAACGCCGCCGCCGCCGCGATCTCCTCCGGCTCCCCGAAGCGCCCCATCGGGACGTGTATCAACCTGCGGGCAGCCCGCTCGGGATCCTTGGCGAACAGCTCCTGCAGGAGCGGGGTGTTGACGGGCCCAGGGCAGAGGGCGTTCACCCGCACGCCCTGGCGGGCGAACTGCACGCCGAGCTCCCGCGACATCGAGAGCACGCCGCCCTTGGATGCCGAGTAGGAGATTTGGGAGGTCGCCGCGCCGAGGATGGCGACGAAGGAGGCGGTGTTGATGACGCTGCCGCCGCCGTGCTCGAGCAGGCGGGCGATGCCCGCCTTGCAACAGAGGAAGACGCTCGTCAGGTTGACCTGTTGGACCCGGTTCCACGCCTCGATGCCCGTTTCGAGGATGGAGTCGTCGTCGGGTGGCGAGATGCCGGCGTTGTTGAAGCAGACGTCGAGTGTGCCGAAGCGGGCGATGGCGGCGTCGTACATGGCCTCGACGTCGCCGGCATCGGTCACGTCGGCGTGAACGTAGAGACCCCCGATCTCGGCGGCGAGCAACTCGCCCGGCTCGTCGGCCAAGTCGACGACGACGACGTGGGCACCGTCGGCCGCGAACCGCTTGGCGCTTGCCTTTCCGATACCGCTGGCGGCTCCGGTGATGACTGCAACCTTGCCGTCGAGACGTCCCATAGTGCCTGGCTCCTTGTCGTCGTGGTCCTCGAGTGTGCCGCAGGCGCGTCGGCCGGGCAGTCGCTCGCTCAGTCAGCGGTGGCGATGAAGACGTTCTTCACCTCGGTGAACCCGTCGAGGGCATCGGGCCCGAGCTCACGACCGAGCCCAGACTGCTTGAAACCACCGAAGGGTGTCCAGTACCGCACGGACGAGTGCGAGTTCACCGAGAGCGTGCCCGTTTCGATCGCTCTGGCGACGCGAAACGCCTTGCCCAGGTCTCGCGTCCAGATGGAGCCGGACAGCCCGTAGGGGGTGTCGTTGGCGATCTCGATGGCGTCGGCTTCGTCCTCGAAGGGCACGACGGCGAGGACGGGACCGAAGATCTCCTCCCGGAAGGCGGGAGAGTCCGCCGCCACCGGGGCGAGCACCGTGGGCGGGAACCAGTACCCCGGGCCCGGCGGGGTGGTGCCGGCAAAGGCCACAGGGGCGTCCTCAGGGACGTAGGCGGCCACGGCCGAACGTTGCTCGGCACTGATGAGCGGGCCCATCTCGCTCGACTCGTCGTTGGGGTCGAGCACGCGGAAGTTACGCACGGCCGGCTCCAGCAGCTCGAGGAAGCGATCGTGCACGCTCGCCTGCACGAGCAGGCGGGAGCGGGCACAGCAGTCCTGGCCGGCGTTGTCGAAGACCGACGCCGGAGCCGTCGCGGCCGCCCGCTCGAGGTCGGCGTCGGCGAACACGACGTTGGCGCTCTTGCCGCCGAGCTCGAGCGTGACCCGCTTCAGCTGGTCGGCGCAACCGGACATGATGCGCTTGCCGACCTCGGTCGAGCCTGTGAAACAGATCTTGCGCACGAGCGGGTTCGTGACGAAGCGCCATCCCACCACGCTCCCCCGCCCGGGCAGCACCTGGAAGACGCCTTCGGGGATGCCCGCCTCGAGGAGGAGCTCTCCGATCCGGATGGCGGTGAGCGGCGTGAGATCGGCCGGCTTCAGGACGACGGCATTGCCGGCCGCCAAGGCGGGCGCGAAACCCCACGAGGCGATGGGCATGGGGAAGTTCCAGGGAACGATCACGCCGACGACACCGAGCGGTTCCCGGAAGGTGACGTCGACGCCGCCACCAACGGGGATCTGACGACCGAAGAGGCGCTCCGGTGCTCCGGAGTAGTACGCGAGCACGTCGCGCACATTGCCTGCCTCCCAACGGGCGTTCGAGATCGTATGACCGGAGTTACGGACCTCGAGGAGGGCGAGCTCCTCGCGGGCCCCGTCCACGGCCTCGGCCGCCCGGCGCAGCAGGCGGGCACGGTCGCCCGGGGCGAGCGCGGCCCAGCCCCGCTGCGCGTTGGCGGCGTGGGTGATGGCGCCGTCGACCTCCTCCTGCTCGAACAGGCTGACGTGCGCGATGACCTGCTCGTCAGCCGGGTTGACGACGTCCCGTGTGATACTCACAATGCGGTCCTCACATCCGCTCGAAGGAGCGGTAGCGCTCCCAATCGGTCACCGAAGATCCGAAGTTGGCCATCTCCACCTCTGCCATGTTCGTGTAGTGCTCCACGACCCGCCCTCCGAAGGCCTCGTGGGCGATGGTGCTGGCAGCGAAGCGGTCGGTCGCCTCCCTCATCGTCGTCGGCAACCGGGGCCCGGCCGAGGCGTAGGCGTTGCCGACGAACTCCGGCTCGAGCACGAGGGCGTTGTCGACCCCGTGGAGGCCGCCGGCGACGAGGGCGGCGATGGCGAGGTAGGGGTTGACGTCGCCCCCGGGCACGCGGCACTCCACCCGGATCGCCTCGCCGTGGCCGACGACGCGGAACGAGCACGTCCGGTTGTCCCGTCCCCAGGCGAGCGCCGTCGG